>CASEKM010000017.1 GCA_949288405.1 uncultured bacterium
CCGGCCCTCCACCACGGCCATGCGGCCCTTGGTGAAATAGCGGCTGACAAACTCGGCGGTCTGGCGCCAGGCCACCACATCGATCCAGTCGGTGGCCCGTTCGCCGGTGTTCTTGTCTTTGAAATCCCGGTCTACCGCCAGACGGAAGGAGGCCACGGGGGTCCCGGTCTGGGTGCGGCGGAGCTCCGGGTCACGGGCCAGGCGGCCCATGAGAAAGATCCTGTTGAGCATGCTCGCCCTCTCCTTACTGGTCCTTGCAGACGATCAGGGAACGCATCACGCCGTCGGTGATCCGGAAAATACGGTCCAGCTCAGCGGGGACGGACGCGGCGGCGTTGAAGGTCATCAGCACGTAGTAGCCCTCCATCAGGTCGTTGATGGGGTAGGCCAGACGGCGCTTGCCCCACTCGTTCACCTCGGAGACGGTGCCGTTGGCCTCCACCACGGACTGGAAGCGGGCCACCAGAGCGGCGGTCTGCTCCTCGGTCAGGGAGGGGTCCAGGATATACAGCGCCTCGTAATTCGCATTGATCTTTGCCATTGTCATTGCACCTCCTTATGGTCTTATGGCCCCCGGAACCTCCGGGAGCAAGGATTTCCTGCCCCAGGTCTGGAAACAGGCTCCATTATTATATAAGATTTTGGAAAAATGTCAAGAGGGAAATTACGCTTCTGCCTCAGGCGGCTCCTGCCGCTCCAGAATGTCCATAAACTCCTTGCCGGTGATGGTCTCGTGCTGGTACAGGTAGCCGGCCAGCTGGTGGAGCTTGCCCTCGTGCTCCTTCAGGATGGTCAGGGCCTTCCGGTGCTGTTCCTCCACCAGCTCGGTGACCTTTTTGTCCATCAGCGCCTGGGTCTCCGGGGAGCAGGCCAGGGAGGCGTCGCCCCCCAGGTACTGGTTTGTCACCGTCTGGAGGGCCACAAAGCCGAACTCGTCGCTCATGCCGTACTGGGAGATCATGGCCCGGGCCAGCTTGGTGGCCTGCTCGATGTCGTTGGAGGCCCCGGTGGTCACCGAGTGGAACACCAGCTCCTCGGCGGCCCGTCCGCCGGTGTAGGTGGCGATCTTGTTTAAAAGCTCCTCCTTGCTCATCAGGAAGTGGTCCCCGTCGTCCACCTGGAGGGTGTAGCCCAGGGCGCCGGAGGTGCGGGGAATGATGGTGATTTTCTGCACCGGGGCGGAGTGGCTCTGGAGGGCGGCCACCAGGGCGTGGCCCACCTCGTGGTAGGCCACGATCCGCTTCTCCTGGTCGGACAGCACCCGGCTCTTCTTCTGATACCCGGCGATGACCACCTCCACGCTCTCCTGCAGGTCCTCCTGGGTGGCGTACTGCCTCCCCGCCCGCACCGCCCGCAGGGCGGCCTCGTTGACGATGTTGGCCAGCTCCGCCCCGGAGGCCCCGGCGGCGGTCTTGGCGATGGGCTCGAAGTCCACGTCCTCCGCCAGGCGGATCTTTTTGGCGTGTACCTTTAAAATATCGATGCGGCCCTGGAGGTCGGGCAGCTCCACAGGGATGCGCCGGTCAAAGCGGCCGGGGCGCAGCAGGGCGGGGTCCAGGCTGTCGGGCCGGTTGGTGGCGGCCAGCACCACCACCCCCTTGGAGCCGTCAAAGCCGTCCATCTCGGTCAAAAGCTGGTTCAGGGTCTGCTCCCGCTCGTCGTTGCCCCCGGAGAACTGGCCGTCCCGCTTCTTGCCGATGGTGTCGATCTCGTCGATGAAGATGATGCAGGGGGCCTTCTCGTTGGCCTGCTTGAACAGGTCCCGGACCTTGGCCGCCCCCCGGCCCACGAACATCTCCACAAACTCGCTGCCGGCGATGGAGAAGAAGGGCACGTTGGCCTCGCCGGCCACCGCCTTGGCCAGCAGGGTCTTGCCGGTGCCCGGAGGGCCCACCAGCAGGGCGCCCTTGGGTAGCGTAGCCCCGATGGCCCGGTACTTGTCCGGGTCGTGGAGGAAGTCCACGATCTCGCCCAGCAGCTCCTTGGCCTCGTCCTCACCGGCCACGTCGGCAAAGCGGATGCCGGTGGAGGAGGGCACGTACATCTTGGCCCCGGAGCCGCCGCCCCCCATGCCGAACATCATGCCGTCGGCGCCGCCCATGGCCTTCTTCATCCGCCGGTTGAGGAAGTAGCCGATGAGCAGGAAGGGCAGCAGGGGGAGCACCCACCCCACCAGGAGGGAGGTGAGCATCCCGGGCTGGGTGTCGATCTCCTGGAACACCGCGCCGCTGTCGTAGAGGCGCTGGGTGAGGTCCGGGTCGTCGGTCTTGGTGGTGCGGTAGATATTTTGGTTGTCCTTGTCGGTGAAGGTGATCTCATCCCCCTCGATCTCCACCTGGCCCACATTCTTGTCATAGGTCATGGACATGAACTGGTCATAGGTCACGTCCTGCACCCGCTGCTGGAGCACGGTGGGGAACAGGGTCATGTTCAGCACCATGACAATGAGCAGCGTCACAATATAGTAGAAGATCAGCGGTTTTTTTGAGGGCTGTTTGATCTCCTGCATGTCGATCCATCCTTTTCTTCAAACTGGGCCCGCCAAAAATGATTAACGGGTTAATTGTATTGTACGGATTTTCTCTGGAAAGTCTACGGTAGTATGTGAATAATTTGTGTTGAATTTGTGAACGGATGGGGACAAAAATGCCCCGGACGTCCACCCGTCCGGGGCATGAGAGCCGTAAAAAATTCAGTTAAGCGGATACTCTGGCCAGCCGGTCCTGGGGGATCAGAGGCCGGAGGAAAGATACCCGAGGCAGGACTCGAATCAGAATGGTTCCCAGGATATAACAGGCCAACAATTCCCCCAGCCCCACGGTAAAGGCGTTAAAGGCGTAAGCCGGCCAGAAAGCGGGGCCAAAGCCGACCTGATACCAGGCGCACTCCGCTCCCACGATGACCGCGTTGAAAATCACGGGAGGCAGAGGGGCCAGCCATTTGCTGGGCATCCGCTGGGTCACTAGACATGCCAGTAGGGTGGCCAGGGTGCCGAAAATCATGTCCAGGGGATAGGGGGAGAACAGATTGGCGATGAAACAGCCGACTGCCAGTCCCGGCGTAGCTACAGGAAAGAAGAAGGGAAGGATGGTGAGGGCCTCCGACAGACGGCACTGGATACCGACGTACTGGGGTACGGGCAAAGTTACTGTCAAGACGGCGTATACGGCGGCAATAATGGCTGCCAGGGTCAGGTCGCGGGTGGAAAACTTGTGCATTGGGATACCTCCATTTTATTGTTTAGAGAACGGCGGAGTTTGGAAACTCCCCGAACGAACACGAATGGGTACAGGCAAAGCAGAAAAGCTGCTCTGCGCGCCTGCACGCTTCGTGCTTGGACGAGGTGTGGAGACTCGTCAGGAGGTATCCTATCATATGGGAGGCGGTTTGTCCAGAAATTTTCAGGCCCTGGGGGACAGGCGCCCGCCTCCCTCCTACACCCGCTCGAAGGCGATGCGGGGGGCGCCGTCCTCCAGGTGGATGATGCCGCAGCGCTGGAAGCCGTGCTTTTCCACCAGGTGCTGCATGACGGCGTTGTTCTCGTGGGTGTCGATGCGCAGGTGGGGGATCACGCTCCAGGCGTAGTCCACCATCTGGCCAAAGAGGCCCCGGACCTCGCCGGCGCTGGCCACCCGGTGGAGGGTGCCGTAGGGGGCGTCGGAGCGCCAGGCCCCGTCCTCGATCACCTGGTAAGTGGGGTCCTCCCCCAGCAGGAAGGCGAAGGCCCCCTGGACGGTCCCATTTTCCTCCGCCACATAGAGGCGGCCCAGGCGCACGTCCTCCCGCAGCAGGTCCTCCGGCGGGAAGGAGTCCCCCCACTGGGTGGCGTTTCCCGTCCGGGCCATAAAGGCCCGGGCGGCGGCATAGATGTGAAAGATCCGGGGGAGGTCCCCAGGCAGGGCGGTTCGAATCACGGTACAGTCCTCCTTCGGCTGGCTCAAATTCCGGGTCTCCGGTTTTCTCTATCCTAGCACACACGCCCTGTCCCGGCAAGTCCCCGGCACCCTTGACGGCTTTGCCCCCGGTGTGTACAATACAAGTGACGCCGCACCGCGGCGCGGACGAATATGTTGATCGTGAGAAAGGAGCTCATCCCAATGAAACAGGTCATCCACACCGACAGCGCCCCCGCCGCCATCGGCCCCTACTCCCAGGCCATCCAGATCGGGGACCTCCTCTTTGTCTCCGGGCAGGTGCCCATCGACCCCGACACCGGCGCGGTGGTGGAGGGGGACATCCGGGCCCAGGCCCAGCAGTCTCTGAACAATCTGAAGGCCATCCTCAACGCGGCGGGCACCAACATGGGGGCCGTGGTGAAGACCACCGTCTTCCTGGCGGACATGAACGACTTTGCCGCCATGAACGAGGTGTACGCCCAGTTCTTCCAGGAGCCCTACCCCGCCCGCTCCGCCGTCCAGGTGGCCCGCCTGCCCAAGGACGCCAAGGTGGAGATCGAGGCCATCGCCCAGCTGTAAGGAAAAAGGGGCGGAAAAACCCAGAAATTACCCTTGCATTTCCCGGATCTCTGTAGTATAATAAACTCTGCGTCCGGTGAATGACCGCCGCAAATTTGATGCTTCGCCCGCTGAGGCGGGCTTGAAAGGAACGATACGGTTATGAATCTCGTGCTTACGATCATTCAGGTCGTGTGCGGCCTGATCCTCATTGCGGTGGTCATGCTCCAGTCCGGCAAGAGCGCCGGCCTGTCCGGCGCCATCGCCGGCGGCGTGGACACCTTCCTGTCCAAGAACAAGGCCAAGACCTGGGACTCCAAGCTGGCCAAGATGACCAAGTGGGTGGCCCTGCTGTTTGTGGTGCTCACCCTGGCTGTCAGCCTGATCTGATGGACTTGCTAAAAACCGCCCGGTTTTCCGGGCGGTTTTCTTTTGCCCGCCGCCGGTCCGCGGCGGTTTTTTTCTGTTACAGGAGGGCGGCGTCCGGCTGTGCCGTATGGGGCCGGATGGCCTCCCCCAGCTCCTTCAGGTCCCGGGCGGTGTACAGGCAGGGCCAGGGCAGGAAGTCCTCCGCCGGGGTGGTGCCGTTGAGGACGGCCATAAAGTCCACCCCCGCCCGCTGGGCGGCCTCGGCGTCCAGAACGGTGTCTCCGCAGTAGAGAAACGCCTCCGGGGGGATCCCCATCCGCTCCATGGCCGTGAGTAGGCCCTCCGGGTGGGGCTTGTGGCAGGTCACGTCATAGCTGCCCAGGATCACCTCCAGGCAGTCCCCCAGGCCGTACCGGTCCATGATGTAGGCGATGGTGTCCCCGCTCTTGGTGCTGACGATGCCCAGACGGACGCCCCGGCTGTGCAGCTCCCGCAGCAGCTCCGCCGCGCCGGGAAACAGGGTGGTCTCCTCCCGCTGGCGGGGCTTGGCCACCTCCAGAAAATAGGCCCGGAACTGGGCCCGGCGGTCCCCGTCTTCATCCCCGGTGAGAAGGGTGTAGGCGTCCTCCAGCAGATAGCCGATGGTGCCCCGCACCGTCTCCCGGTCGGGGATGGGGTGGCCCAGCTTGGCAAAGCCGTACTGGAAGCCCGCCACGATGGAGTCGGTGGAGTCCCCCAGGGTGTAGTCAAAGTCAAAGCAGATCGCGCGGTATTGTCTCATGGTGTGATTCCTTTTCGAAATGTGGTTTACGGCGTGCCGCCCTGGGGCTTGCCGCAGTGCTTCCGGCCGCTGGCGCTGGGGATGCCCAGCTCGTCCCGGTATTTGGCCACGGTGCGGCGGGAGATGGCGCAGCCCTCCCCCTCCAGCAGCTGGCACAGCTTCTGATCGGACAGGGGGTGGCCCTTGTCCTCCTCCGACACCAGCTGGCTCAGCCGGGCCTTGATCTGGTGGGCGGAGGTCCCCTCCCCGGAGCCGCCCAGGCCCCGGGAGAAGAAGAAGCTGAGCGGATAGACCCCCCGGGCGCACTGGAGGTACTTCTCCCGGATGGCCCGGCTGACGGTGGACTCGTGGATGGAGAGCTCCTGGGCCACGTCGCTCAGGCGCAGGGGGATCAGGTGGCCGCCGGGCTGGAGGAAGAAGCCCTCCTGGCGGCGGACGATGGCCCGGGCGCAGTCCAGCAGGGTGGAGCGCCGCTGCTCCACCGCCTGGATGACAAACTGGGCCTGTTTGATCTTTTCGGTGAGGTACTCCTTCACCTCCGGGTCGCTGCTCTGCTTCTGGAGGCTGCAGTAGTAGCCGCTCAGCTGCAGGGTGGGGGTGTAGGAGTCCTGATAGGTCACGGAGAGCCCCTGTTCCGTCTCCACCACCACCAGGTCGGGGATCAGATAGTGGGGCTCCTCCCGGCCGGCAAAGGCGGAGCCGGGCCTGGGGTCCAGGGACTGGATCTGCTCCTCCGCCTGGCGCACCTCCTCCTGGGAGATCCCCAGGTCCTGGGCGATGGCGTGGTACTGCTTCCGGGCCAGCCGCTCCAGGTGCTTTTGGACGATGGTCAGGGCGGGGCCCGTCTCTCCCCGGCGGCGCAGCTGAATGGCCAGGCACTGGGCCAGGTCCTGGGCGCCCACCCCCGGCGGGTCCAGGGTCTGGAGCAGGGCCAGGCCGTCCTCCAGCACCGGAGCGGGCAGTCCCGCCGCCTGGGCCAGGTCGGACACGCTGTCCCGGAGATAGCCGTCCTCGTCCAGACAGGCGGCCAGGAACTGGGCGCCCCGGAGCACCAGCGTGGAGGCGTGGCTCCGCTCCAGCTGGCGGGTCAGATGGAGGAGCAGGGTGTCCTCCAACCCCCCGTCGGTGCCCACCCGGGCCAGGGGGTCCAGCTCGTCCCGGTCAGCGGTGACGTACTGCCGGTTCTGGTGGTCCAGGTCGGCCAGAGACTGGAGCCGCCGCCACAGCTCCTCCCCCTCGTCGCCCGGGTCCGCCGGCTCGGTGAGCTCGGCGGCGGGGTTCTCCTGGACCAGCTCCTGGATGTACTCGTTGAGCTCCAGGGTGCTCATCTGCAGGATCTCCATGGACTGGAGCATCTGGGGACTGAGCTTCAGCGCTTGTTTCAGGGACAACTCCAGATTCATGGTATCTCCTCCTGTTCCGTCAAAATGGTATACAGCTCCGGGAGCGCTCTCCCGTGTTTTGCGCAAAAGCGACAAGAGCAGTATAACACAAATCCGCCTCCAGGGCAATGGGGCGGGAGGCGGGGTTTCGCAGGAAGAAAAGTTTGAGTTGACAGACGGCTTTGGGTGTGGTATCTTTATGATGGTTAGCGAAAGCTAACTCGAAGAGGGCGCAGCCCGCTGGCTGTCAAGTGCCGGGAGAGACCCGGCGTGTTTTTTACAGAATAGTTAGCTATAACTAACTGAAAGGAAGGGATCTGTGTGGACGCCATGCGGCTGGATTTGGAGCGCACGCTGGCCTATCACGGGGCGCCCGCCCTGGCGGGGATCAAGCCCGCGGATATGATCGCCTGGGGCAGCCCGGAGGTGTGCGGCAGTCCGTTTTTCCTGCGCTATTGCCGGCAGCTGGCCCGGCGGGGGATACAGCTCCGGGTGCTGCGGGCGGGCTGCCCCCGGTGCCTGCTGCTGGTCTACCGGCCGGACCGGCTGGAGCGGCAGCTGGCGGACCCGGCGGTGCGCGCCCTGCTGAAGTGGGAGGGGTACCCGGTGGAACAGGGCCTGGAGGCCATGCTGGAAGCGCTGAGCCGCCGGCTGGCCGGGGAGGAGTTTCCCCACGAGGTAGGGCTGTTTTTGGGGTATCCGCCCGAAGATGTGGTGGGCTTTTGCCTGCACCAGGGGCGGGATTACAAGCTGTCCGGCTGCTGGAAGGTGTACTCCGATGTGGAGCGGGCCCGCCGGTGCTTTCGCCGGTACAGCCTGTGCCGGGACGCCCTGTGCCGCCGCCTGCGCACCGGGCAGGCCCTGGCCCAGGTGTTTCGGGTGGCATGACTTGGTATGTGACCGCCGCTCCCGCGGCGTTTGCAGAGATCTATCCCTGAGATTTTATATTGGAGGTTATGCGGTATGAGTAAAATGGCAGTGATCTACTGGAGCATGACGGGCAACACCCAGGCCATGGCGGAGGCCATCGCCGAGGGGGCCCGGGCGTCCGGCGCCCAGGCGGATCTGTTTTCCGTGGACCAGGTCACCGTGGACCAGGCCCTGGAGTACGACAAGCTGGCGCTGGGCTGCCCCGCCATGGGGGCCGAGGTGCTGGAGGAGGCGGAGTTTGAGCCCTTCTTCACCGCCCTGGAGGGCCGCCTGAGCGGCAAGCGGCTGGCCCTGTTTGGCTCCTACGGCTGGGGAGACGGGCAGTGGATGCGGGACTGGACGGCCCGGGCGGACGGCGCCGGCGCCTATGTGTATCAGGACGAGGGCCTGATCCTCAACGAGGCGCCCGACGAAGAGGGCTTGGCCAAGTGCCGGGCCTTCGGCGCCGGCTTTGCCCAGGATTGAGGAGGCAGACGCCGGTGCAGACAGACCGGGCCCGCCGCAGGATCTGGGGCGGGCCCGGCTGGGCGGCCGTTCCGGTCAGCCGAGAAGCAGCTGCGCGGCGGCGATCAGAGCCGCGTTGGTGAGGTACAGGACGAAAAATTCCCGGAGCAGCCTCCGGTGGACCTGGGTCAAGGGCATCTCTCCCTCCTGGCGGCCCTGCGGGCCTGGTTTCAGTGTACGGAGCGGGAGGGGGGAATATACCGGGGAGAACCGGGACAGAATAATTCCAGACTCTGACAAGAGAAGTCTGGAAAGGATGTGGACGAGATGGTGAAAGGGACCACCCGGCAGGTGATCCTGGTAAAATCCCCCGACCCCAAGCTGTTTGAGGAGGCCATCTTCCTGGTGCGGGAGGAGGCCCTGGCCCGGGAGGGCGTGAGCGCGGACCAGGTGATCCGGCAGGCCCGCCAGGCGGCGGACGGCTATCTCAAGGGGAGCCGGGTCTGGAACCGGCGGCTGAGCGGGCTGTCCGGCCCCCTGTGGGGGGCGGCGGGGGCCCTGGCGGCCTCGCTGGCCTGGGGGGCTGCGCTGGTGTTTTTCTGAAATGGGAATATGCGAAAGGACCGGTCCGTCAGGCCCGGTTTTTTTGCGCCCAGACAGGGGAAATTTGTCCTGGGAAAGTGGAGGGAACCGTGGTATAATTGGAGAAAAGGCGCGGAGCGGAATGGAGAGAGGGCGGGCATGAACGGAAAAAAGCGGTGGCTCCCCTGGCGGGCGGCCCGGTGGGAGCGGATGCTGCTGACGGCGGTGGCCACCGTCCTCAGCGGCGAGGTCTTTTTTAACTTCGGGATCGACAATTTCCGCATCTCCGGGGCGGTGGTGATCTTCCCGGTGCTGCTGCTGACTCTGGTGCAGGACGGGCGCATGCCCCTCACCGGTATTTTGACCGGGGTATGTCTGCTGCTGGTGCGCTCCGCCGTCAATGTGGTGGGGGGCGGGGAGAGCTGGATGCAGGCCACCCTGCTCAACTACCCGGCGGCGGTGTTCTACCCCTGCTATGACGCGCTGCTGTGCCTGCTGATCCGGGACCGGTATCAGGCCCCCCTGTCCCAGCTGTGGTGGACCTTCTGGCTGTGCGACGGGGTGTCCAACGCGGTGAACTTCTCCCTGGCCAACGGGGGGATCCCGGACGCCCAGCTCCTGGTCTGGCTGACCCTCATCGCCCTGGCCCGGGCGCTGCTGGCGGCGCTGATCCTGTGGGGGATGAAGCGCTACCGGCGGCTGCTGCTGGCGGAGGAGCACGAGCGGCGGTATCAGCGGCTGTTCCTGATGACCGCCAACCTGAAAAACGAGCTGTACTTTTTAAAAAAGGACGCGGAGAACATCGAGGGCATCATGTCCCGGGCCTACCGGCTGTACGAGGAGCTGGGGGAGCGGGACTGTCCCGAGGAGCTGCGGCAGCTGGCCCTGTCCATCGCCCGGGACGTACATGAGGTGAAGAAGGACAACCTGTCCATCGTCCGGGGCATCGAGGGGGAGGTGGCCGGCACCGCCACCGACCGGGACGAGAAGATGTGGATGAGCGACCTGTTCACCATCCTGCAGGACACCATGCGCCACATCCTGGGGGAGAGCAAGGCGGACATCGACCTGCTGTGCCGGTGCGGCAACGACTTTGCCACCGGGGAGCACTACCGGCTCATGTCCATCCTGAAAAACCTGGTCATCAACGCCGCCGAGGCCATTCAAAGCGGCCGGGGGACCGGCGCCATCTGGGTGGACGAGCGGGTGGAGGGCGGAGCGCTGATCCTGATTGTCCAGGATAACGGGCCGGGTATCCCGCCCAGGGCCATGCGCAACCTGTTTCAGGTGGGCTACTCCACCAAGTTTGACCCCAAGACGGGGAACATCAGCCGGGGCATCGGCCTGCCTGCGGTGGAATTTCAGGTCAGGGAGCTGGGGGGCAGCATCCAGGTGGACAGCGGGACGGAGCAGGACCGGTCCGCCGGCGGAGCCCGCTTCCAGGTGACCATCCCAATGACCATGTTGGAGAAGGGAGACACATGAGAATTTACATTGTAGAGGACGACACCTCTGTCATCGGGGTGCTGGAGGACATTGTGGAGGGAAACGGCCTGGGGACCGTGTGCGGCGACAGCGGCGGCGGGCCCGTGGATCTGCGGCAGATCCTGGCCCTGGCCCCGGATCTGATCCTGGTGGACCTGCTCATGCCCCAGAAGGACGGCATCCAGGTGGTGCGGGAGCTGAAGGAGCAGGGCTGTCAGGCCAAGTTCATTATGATCTCCCAGGTGAGCAGCAAGGAGATGGTGGCCAAGGCCTATCTGGCCGGGGTGGACTTCTTTATCAGCAAGCCCATCAACCTGATCGAGGTGCGCCAGGTGATCCGCAACGTGAGCCAGCAGATGGAGAACGAGCGGAACCTGCACACCATCCAGAGCATGTTTGCCGACCGGCAGTCGGCCGGCGGCGGACAGCAGCGGGAGCAGCAGCGCCGCCGGCTCCAGACCATCCTCAGCCAGCTGGGCATGGCCGGGGAGAAGGGGGCGAAGGACATCATGGACATGTGCCTGTTCCTTCTGGACCGGGGGGAGCAGGTCAGCCAGGTGGGCGTGGGGGCCCTGTGCGCCCAGCTCAGCGACAGCCCCAAGTCCATGGAACAGCGGGCCCGCCGGGCGGTGGAGCGGGGGCTCACCCACCTGGCCAGCCTGGGCCTGGAGGACTACAGCAACGAGATCTTCACCCAGTACGCCTCCCGCCTGTTCCCCTTCCAGGAGGTGCGCTCGGAGATGGCCTGCCTCCAGGGCAAGGGGCAGAAGGGGAAGGCCAATCTGAAGCGCTTCCTGGACGGCATGCTGGTGCTGGCGGAGGAGGATTGACGGCCTGTACACCCTGTACCCATAGACGGCGCAGCGCTCCCGGCGGGAGACTGCGCCGTTTTTGTCCGCGCCGCCGGAGGGGGCGGCGTGTTAAGAAACTGTTTGGTTTGGGGAAAGCGGCCGGGAGAAACCGGAGAAAACGGGAAAAGCACAGAAAAATATGCAAATCAATTGTAAAATCCCATAAAAATAAAGGGAAGAAATTGTGAAAAGCGGGGAAAAATTTTTCCTCTTGAAGAAAAATGAAGGAAAATGAAGGGGGTGTGTAAAATAGGAACATGAAAGCTGTGTTGAGGATACACAGCAATAAACAAAAAAGGAGAGAGCGTACATGTTAACCATCTCACTGGACATGCTGCAGACGGCGGCGCTGGCAATGCTGCTGTTCCTGCTGGGACGCTTCACGGTCAGTCACGTGGAGTTCTTCCAGCGCTGCTGCATCCCCGCACCGGTCATCGGCGGACTGATCTTCGCCATCCTGCATCTGATCACCTATCAGACCGGGATCCTGACCTTCACCTTTGACGAGACCCTGAAGACCGCCTTCATGGACTTCTTCTTTACCAGCGTCGGCTTCGGCGCCAGCATCAAGCTGCTGAAGAAGGGCGCCTGGCCGGTGATCTTCTTCCTGATCCTGGCCACCATCCTGGTCATCTGCCAGAACCTGGTGGGCGTGGGCCTGTCCGGCGTGTTTGGTCTGGACGGCCGTCTGGGCCTGTGCATGAGCTCCATCCCCCTGGTGGGCGGCCACGGCACCTCCGCCTCCTTTGGCCCCCTGTTCGAGGACATGGGCGTGGAGGGCGCCACCACGGTGGCCGTCGCCTGCGCCACCTACGGCCTGGTGTCCGGCTCCCTGATGGGCGGACCTCTGGGCCGCTGGAAGATCAAGAAATACGGCCTGAAGCCCCTGACCAGCGAGGTGGAGCAGAATGCCAACCTGGGCGAGCCTGAGACCGTCTATCAGACCAAGGCCGAGATGCTCAACAGCGAGACCTTCCTCACCGCCTTTGTGTTCATCATCATCGCCACCGGCCTGGGCACCTATGTGACCAACGCCTTCGCCTCCATCAACATCACCCTGCCCGTGTACATCGGCGGCATGCTGGTGGCCCTGGTCATCCGCAACATCGCCGATCTGATGGGCAAGGAGCTGCCCCTGAAGGCCATCGACGTGGCCGGCAACACCAGCCTGAACATCTTCCTGGGCATCGCCCTGATGACCCTGATGCTGTGGCAGCTGGCCGCCCTGGCTCTGCCCATCGTGGTGATCCTGGCCGTTCAGACCCTGCTCATGT
>CASEKM010000018.1 GCA_949288405.1 uncultured bacterium
CTGGTGCAGGAGAGCCTGCGGGGGCGGCCCGGCTTCTGCGCCGGGCGGCGGGGGGAGGCCGCCCTCCTCTCCGCCCCGCTCCGCCCCCGGGAGCCCTTCCCCCTCCCCCTGCTGTTCTGTCTGGCCCGGGTGGAGCTGCGGGAGGGACGGCCCTGGCTGGTGTGGGAATTCGGCCCGGACGGCCTCCCGCGCCTCCCCGCCCCCGGCCCCCGGGAGGAGGGGCGTTAGATCGGGAAATTTTTCACTTCTGGACTATTCTTTTTCCCAGGTCCCAGGTATAATAAACTCATCAGCGCCGCCCGGCGGGCCCGCCCGCGCGGCCGAGAGGAGTGAGGTACTTGGAGCGGAACAGTCCGGTCTATCAGGCCTATGTGAAAATTCTGGAGCGGGAGCTGGTCCCCGCTATGGGGTGTACCGAGCCTATCGCCATCGCCTACTGCGCCGCAGTGGCCCGGTCGGTGCTGGGCGCGCTGCCCGACCGCATCCATGTGGAGGCCAGCGGCAACATCATTAAAAATGTCAAGAGCGTGGTGGTCCCCAACACCGGCGGACGGCGGGGCATGGAGGCCGCCGCGGCCATCGGCGTCCTGGGGGGCGACGAGACCGCCCAGCTGGAGGTCATCTCCCACGTCTCCCAGGAGGCCCGGGACCAGCTGGCGGAGTACCTGCGCACCACAGAGATCACCGTGGGAGCGGCCCGCTCTGAGCACGTGCTGGACCTGTCCGTCACCGTGTCCCGGGGCGGTGCCTGGGCCGTGGTGCGGGCGGTGAACGAGCACACCAATCTGGTGTATATCGAGCGCAGCGGACAAGTTTTAAGACAGAAGGAGATCCAAGTGCAGCAGGACCCGGACGCCCCGGACTACTCCCTGCTGAATGTTCAGGACATCTGCGACTTTGCCCAGACCTGCCGCCTGGAGGACGTCTCCCCCATCCTTCAGCGCCAGATCGACTGCAACACCGCGGTGGCGGAGGAGGGCCTGCGGGGAAATTATGGGGCCAACGTGGGCAGCACCCTGCTGAAAGTCTACGGCTCCGACGTGAAGATCCGGGCCAAGGCCCTGGCCGCCGCCGGCTCCGACGCCCGCATGAGCGGCTGCGAGCTGCCGGTGGTCATCAACTCGGGAAGCGGCAATCAGGGGCTCACCGTCTCCCTCCCGGTGATCGCGTACGCCGAGGAGCTGGGCTCCTCCCGGGAGGAGCTCTTCCGGGCCCTGCTCCTCTCCAACCTGGTGACCCTCCACGCCAAGGAGGGGATCGGCCGCCTGTCCGCCTACTGCGGGGCGGTGAGCGCCGGAGCCGGGGCGGGGGCGGGCATCGCCTATTTGAACGGCGGGGACTACGACGTCATCGCCCACACCATCGTCAACGCCCTGGCCATCACCTCGGGCATCGTGTGCGACGGGGCCAAGGCCTCCTGCGCCGCCAAGATCGCCGCGGCGGTGGACGCGGGCATCCTGGGCTATGAGATGTACCGCAACGGGCAGCAGTTCTACGGCGGCGACGGGCTGGTGCTGAAAGGGGTGGAGAACACCATCCGCAACATCAGCCGCCTGGGCCGGGTGGGCATGAAGGAGACCGACCGGGAAATCATCCGCATGATGGTAGGGGAGGCGGAGCATGGAACTGATTGACCAGGTCAAGGCCTGTTATGAGGAGATCCAGGCGGTCCGCCACCAGCTCCACCGCTGCCCCGAGCTGGGACATCGGGAGGTGGAGACCACCCGGCGCATCCGCACCTTCCTGGAGGGCTGCGGCGGCGTGGAGATCCTGGACTACGGCTTCTCCACCGGCCTGGCGGCCCGCATCCGGGGCGGACACCCGGGAAAGCTGCTGGCCCTGCGGGAGGACATCGACGCCCTCCCCATTCTGGAGAATACCGGCCTCCCCTTCGCCTCCCAGGTCCCGGGGCTGTGCCACGCCTGCGGCCACGACGTGCACACCGCCGCCCTGCTGGGCTGCGCCAAGCTGCTGGCCCAGCGCCGGGAGGCGCTCCACGGGGACGTGCTCCTGATCTTTCAGCGGGGGGAGGAGACCTTCGACGGGGCGGCCTCCATGCTGAAGGACGGCCTGTTCCGGGACGGCACCCCCCACGGGGTGGTGGGCTTCCACTGCGCCCCCGACCTGCCCCTGGGCTCCATCGCCCTGCGGGCGGGGATCTCCAACGCCAGCTGCGACAGCATCCGCCTGGAGGTCACCGGCCAGGGGGGCCACGGCGCCCACCCGGAGCTGTGCGTGGACCCAGTGGTCCTCTCCGCCGGGCTGCTGATGGAGCTTCAGACCCTTGTCAGCCGCAGCAACAGCCCCACCGACCCGGTGGTGCTCACCTTTGGAGAGATCCACGGGGGGACCGCCCCCAATATCATCCCCCACACGGTCACCCTCCGGGGGACCCTGCGCACCCTGGACAACCGGGTCCGCCGGCAGCATCTGGAGGCCATCCGGCGGCTCTCCCCCGGCTTCTGCCAGGCCTTCGGCGGCCGGTGCGAGACCACAGTGGAGGTGGAAGTTCCGCCCCTGGTGAACGCCCCGGAGGTCTGCCGCCTGCTGTGGGCCTCGGCGGAGGCGGTGCTGGGGCCCGGCCGGGTGGAGACCGGACGGCCCCCCTCCATGGGCTCGGACGACTTCTCCTGCCTGCTGGAGGCCTGCGGCGGCCAGGGTGCCCAGTTCCAGCTGGGCACCGCTCTGGAGGGCCTCCCCCAGAGCGCCCTGGGCCTCCACGTGCCGGAGAACATCTTCCCCGACGAGGCTTTGATCCCCGGCATGGCTGTCCTGACCCGATTCACCCTGGACTACCTCTCCCCTTGAGGGGCCGGAAAGTTTACAAAACCAGCCTTGTTTCTCTCCCCCTTCTCTGGTATCATAGTCGGCGGAAGAGACAGTTCCCGTATACAAAGGAGGAACCATATGGAACAATTCCGAAACAAGCGCGGCTACATCTGCGATATGGACGGCGTCATCTACCACGGAAACCGGCTGCTCCCCGGCGTCAAGGAGTTCGTGGACTGGCTGTACCGGGAGAACAAGCAGTTTCTGTTCCTGACCAACAACAGCGGCAAGACCCCCCGGGAGCTCCAGGACAAGCTGTCCCGCATGGGGCTGGAGGTAGACGAGCAGCACTTCTACACCAGCGCCCTGGCCACGGCGGAGTTCATCTCCGCCCAGGCCCCCGGCGCCAAGGCCTATGTCATCGGAGAGCCCGGGCTGTACAACGCCCTGTACGACCGGGGCATCACCCTCAGTGACGTGAATCCCGACTATGTGGTCATCGGCGAGTCCCCCAACTACAACTACGACTCCATCTGCAAGGCGGTCCACCTGGTGCAGCGGGGCGCCCGCCTCATCGGCTGCAACTCCGACCTCACCGGCCCCACCGAGGAGGGTCTGGTCCCCTCCTGCCGGGCCCTGGTGGCCCCCATCGAGATGGCCACCGGCCAGAAGGCCTACTTCATCGGCAAGCCCAACCCCCTGATGATGCGCACCGGCCTGAAGCTGCTGGGGGTCCACTCCCAGGACGCCGCCATCATCGGCGACCGGATGGACACCGACATCGTGGCCGGCATCGAGAGCGGCCTGGACACTCTGCTGGTCCTCTCCGGCGTCACCAGCCGGGAGGAGCTGGAGCGCTTCCCCTACCGGCCCCGCCTGGTGCTGAGCGGCGTGGGCGAGATCCCGCCCGCCCCATGACCGGCTCCCCCGCTTTTTTCCTTCGGCCCCCGGACCTGCTCCGGGGGCCGTTTTTCTGTCCCGGTTGACACCGGCCGCCGCCGGGGGTATAATGGCGGCGTATTCGTTGATATATCAATCATTGACGTGTCAATCATTCAGAGAGGAGGCCGTTTTGTGCGCTACGCCATTCACACGCTGCTGGCCCGCACCGCCCACGCCCAGCGGAATTTCCTGCGCCCCTACCTCAGAGAGCTGGACCTCTCCCCCGGACAGCCCAAGGTGCTGCGGGAGCTGGCCGCCCTGGGCCCCGTCAGCCAGCGGGAGCTGGCCCTGTACTGTGAGGTGGACCCGTCGGC
The DNA here is from genome assembly GCA_949288405.1 of uncultured bacterium. GTDB lineage: Bacteria > Bacillota > Clostridia > Oscillospirales > Oscillospiraceae > Lawsonibacter. Next base: position 4,026 of record CASEKM010000018.1, read on the forward strand.
CATCTGCCGGACCCTGGACAGCCTGGAGCGGGCCGGGCTGCTGGTGCGGAAGCCCGACCCCGCCGACCGGCGCAGCGGCCGGGTGGAGCTCACCCCCAGGGGGCACGCCGCCCTGGAGCGCTGGGAAGCCCGGTGCCGGGTCATCGAGGAGCAGATGCTCCGGGGCTTCTCCCCCCAGGAGCGGGAGCAGCTGGCCGGATTCTTGGAGCGGGCCTACCGGAATGTGGGCGGCCGCCTGGGGGAGGTGGACGCCCCATGAGAGACCTGCGCGTTCTCGCCCGGTATCTGGCCCCCTGCCGCCGGGACTTTGCCGCCGCCGTCGCCCTGCTGCTGGCCGAGTGCTGCCTGGAAATGGCCATTCCTCTGCTCATGTCTCGGGCCATCGACGGGGGCGTGGCCGCGGGAGATGCGGCCTTTCTCTGCCGCCAGGGGGTGCTGATGGCCCTGTGCGCCGGGCTGGCCCTGGCCGCCGGCTTTCTGTACGCCCGCTTTGCCGCCCGGGGGGCCTACCGCTTCGGGGCGGGGCTGCGCCAGGCGGAGTATGAGAAGGTCCAGCGCTTCGCCTTTTCCAACCTGGACCGGTTCTCCTCCTCCTCCCTGGTCACCCGGATGACCACCGACATCACCGTGATGCAGAACGCCGTCAACGGCGGCCTGCGGCCCATGGTCCGCGGCCCCGTGATGCTCCTGCTGGGGGTGGGGCTCTCCTTTCTGATGAACGCCAAGCTGGCCCTGGTGTTTGTCGTCTCCACCCCCATCCTGGGGGCCGTCCTGGCCCTCATCGTCCATAAGGTGGGCCCCCTGTACGGCCGCCAGCAGCAGGCCATGGACCGCCTGAACAGCCGCATTCAGGAGGGGCTCACCGGTATCCGGGCCATCAAGGCCTTTGTCCGTGGGGAGTATGAGGAGGCCCGCTTCCAGGAGGTGAGCCAGGAGCTCTCCGACGCCAGCCGCGCCACCTTCCAGAACGCGGTGCTCAACCTGCCCTGCTTCCAGCTGGTGATGTACACCGCCGTGGCGGCCATTCTCTGGTTCGGCGGCCGGTTCATCATGGAGGGGGAGATGCTGGTGGGGGAGCTCACCGGGTTCCTGAGCTACGTGCTCCAGGTGATGAATTCCCTGATGATGATCTCCAACGTGTTCCTGCTCCTCACCCGGTCCCTCACCAGCGCCCGGCGAATCGGCCAGGTGCTGGAGGAGGAGCCCGACCTGGAGGAGGCGGCCCGCCCCGTCCGGGAGGTGCCGGACGGCAGCATCGACTTCGACCGCGTCTCCTTCCAGTACCAGGCCGGGGCGGAGAAGTACGCCCTGCGGGAGGTGGACCTGCACATCCAGGCCGGAGAGACGGTGGGCATCCTGGGGGGCACCGGCTCGGCCAAAAGCACCCTGGTGCAGCTCATCCCCCGGCTGTATGACGCCACGGAGGGGACCGTCCGGGTGGGCGGCCGGGACGTGCGGTCCTACAGCCTGTCCGCCCTGCGGGACGCGGTGGGCATCGTTTTGCAGAAAAACGTGCTCTTCTCCGGCACTGTCCGGGACAACCTGAAGTGGGGCGACCCGGAGGCGGACGACGGCGCCCTGTGGGCCGCCTGCCGGGCGGCCTGTGCCGACGAGTTTCTGGAGCGGATGCCCAAGGGACTGGACACCGACCTGGGCCAGGGGGGCGTCAACGTCTCCGGCGGCCAGAAGCAGCGGCTGTGCATCGCCCGCACCCTGCTGAAAAATCCCAAGATCCTGATTTTTGACGACTCCACCAGCGCCGTGGACACCGCCACCGAGGGAAAGATCCGCCAGGCCCTGGCCCAGCGCAGGGACGTGACCAAGCTCATCATCGCCCAGCGGCTCACCTCGGTGATGGAGGCGGACAAGATCGTGATTTTGGAGGATGGCCGCATCCACGCGGTGGGCACCCACCGGGAGCTGCTGGCCTCCGACCCGATCTACCAGGAGATCTACCGCTCCCAGATGAGGGAGGAGGATGCGCATGGCTAGAGTATACAGCGGCAAGCGGCCCAAGGACCTGAAGGGCGCCCTGGGCACCTTCGCCCACTATCTGGGGCGGCACCGGATCCTCATCCTGGTGGTGGGGGTGCTGGCCGCCGTCAGCGCCGCCGCCAATCTGCTGGGCACCTATATGATCAAGCCCGTGGTCAACCGGTTTGTGGCCATGGGGGACGTATCCGGCCTGGTATACGGGGTAGGGATCACGGCGGCCATCTACGCCGTGGGCGTTCTGTCGACTCTGGGCTACACCCAGATCATGGTGCGGGCGGCCCAGAAGGTCCTGCTGGACATCCGCCGGGACCTGTACCACCGGCTCCAGACCCTCCCCCTGAGCTTCTTCGACCGGAATAAGAAGGGGGACCTGATGAGTCTGTTCACCAACGACGTGGACACCATCTCCGACGCCCTGAACAACAGCTTTGCCGTGGTCATCCAGAGCACCGTCCAGCTGGTGGGGATGGTCCTGCTGCTGTTCCTGCTCAACTGGCAGCTGTCCATCCTGGTGCTGGCGGGCTATGGAGTCATGTTCGCCTACATCCGCTACAGCAGCAGGCGCAGCAAGTTCTACTTCGACCGGCAGCAGGAGCACCTGGGCAGCCTGGACGGCTATATCGAGGAGATGACCGCCGGTCAGAAGGTGGTCAAGGTGTTCAACCACGAGGCGGAGAACCTGTCCGGCTTTCAGGCCCGGAATCAGGCCCTCCAGGAGGCGGGGGCCCGGGCCCAGAGCTACGCCGCCACCATGATCCCGGCGGTGGTGACCATCTCCTATTTCAACTACGCCCTTATCACCGTGCTGGGCGGGCTGATGGTCCTGTGGGGCCAGTCCGACCTGGGGAGCCTGGCCAGCTATCTGGTCTTCGTGCGCCAGTCGGCCATGCCCATCAACCAGCTCACCCAGCAGGGCAACTTCCTGCTGGTGGCCCTGGCCGGAGCGGAGCGCATCTTCCGCACCATGGAGGAGGAGCCGGAGACAGACGAGGGCGCCGTGGAGCTGGTGAACGTGCGCCGGGCGGAGGACGGCACGCTCACCCCCTGCCAGGAGAGTGCCGGGAACTGGGCCTGGCGGGACGCCGCCCGCCCCTCCGCCCCTCTGGTCCCTCTGCGGGGGGATGTGCGCTTTGACCATGTGACCTTCGGCTATGAGCCGGGGCAGACCGTCCTCCGGGACCTGAACCTGTACGCCAAGCCGGGGCAGAAGATCGCCTTCGTGGGCTCCACCGGGGCGGGCAAGACCACCGTCACCAACCTGATCAACCGCTTCTACGACGTCACCGGGGGGACCATCACCTACGACGGAATCGACGTGCGGGACATCAAAAAGGACGACCTGCGCCGCTCTCTGGGCATCGTCCTTCAGGACACCCACCTGTTTACCGGCACCGTGGCGGACAACATCCGCTTCGGCAAGCTGGACGCCACCCGGGAGGAGGTGGAGCGGGCCGCCCGCATCGCCAACGCCGACTCCTTCATCCGCCGTCTGCCCCAGGGGTACGACACCATGGTCACCGGGGACGGGGCCAACCTCAGTCAGGGCCAGCGGCAGCTGCTGGCCATCGCCCGGGCCGCTGTGGCCGACCCCCCGGTACTCATCCTGGACGAGGCCACCTCCTCCATCGACACCCGCACCGAGGCCCTCATCGAGCGGGGCATGGACCAGCTCATGGAGGGGCGCACCGTGTTCGTCATCGCCCACCGGCTGTCCACCGTGCGCAATGCCAATGTGATTTTGGTGCTGGAGCACGGCCAGGTGGTGGAGCGGGGCGACCACGAGGACCTGCTGCGCCAGCGGGGAGAGTACTACCAGCTCTACCACGGGATGTTCGAGCTGTCGTAGCGCCGTCCCCTCGAGCTCCCCGCTAAAACTCCCACCGTTTTCCCTTAACAGTGGTTCTTCGACAAACGGAGCCCCCGGCTTTCGCCGGGGGCTCCGTTGCGTTTCTGAAGTCAGATTTAGTTGGAAGCGGTGTCTAGATCAGTATCATCGCCCCAGAGCATGTTCTTCCGCAGCTCGGCGCCCACGGTCTCCATCTGGTGCTTGGCCAGTTGGGCCCGCTTGGCGTTGAAGAAGGTGCGGCCGTTCTTGTTCTCGGCGATCCACTTGCCGGCGAACACGCCGTCCTGGATGTCGGTGAGGACGGCCTTCATGTTCTTCTTGGTCTCCTCATAGGGCAGCACGCGGGGACCGGAGACATACTCGCCGAACTCCGCGGTGTCGGAGATGGAGTAGTTCATGGCAGCCACGCCGCCCTTGTTGATCAGGTCGATGATGAGCTTCATCTCGTGGATGCACTCGAAGTAGGCGTTCTCGGGCTCGTAGCCGGCCTCCACCAGAGTCTCGAAGCCCAGCTTCATCAGCTCCACCACGCCGCCGCACAGCACGGCCTGCTCGCCGAACAGGTCGGTCTCGGTCTCGTCCTGGAAGGTGGTCTCCATCACGCCGCCCCGGGCGCCGCCGATGCCGGCGGCATAGGCCAGAGCCAGCTTATAGGCGTCGCCGGTGGCGTTCTGCTCCACAGCGATGAGGCAGGGCACGCCCTTGCCGTTCACATAGGTGGAGCGGACGGTGTGGCCGGGGCCCTTGGGGGCGATCATGGACACGTCCACGTCGGCGGGGGGCACGATCTGCTTGAAGTGGATGTTGAAGCCGTGGGCAAACATGAGCATGTTGCCCGCCTCCAGGTTGGGGGCGATGTCCTTCTTGTACACATCAGCCTGGACCTCGTCGTTCACCAGGATCATGATGATGTCGCCCCACTTGGCGGCCTCGGGGATGGTCATGACCTTCAGGCCGGCCTCCTCGGCGTTCTTCCAGTTCTTGGAGCCGGCGCGGAGACCCACGCACACGTCACAGCCGGAATCCTTCAGGTTCAGGGCGTGGGCGTGGCCCTGGGAGCCGTAGCCGATGATGGCGATTTTCTTACCGTTGAGATAGTTGATGTCACAGTCCTTCGCGTAGTACATCTTTGCCATGGTAATACACTCCTTTTTTGCTGATGGCATAAAGATTTCAAATTCAAAACCCCAGGGGGCCGGATTCCGGCTCTCTTGGTGGATTGACACAGGGGCGGGACAGGTCCTCCAGTCCTGCCGTAGGGGAGGGGCTTGCCCCTCCCGCCGTTCAGCGGGCCATTTGAGAAGGTACCTGTGTTTTGGCAGCGGCCCTCGCGGCCTGCCCGCTTTGGTTACAGCACGTTCTTCCCGTAGTTGTACTCCTCCCGGAGCTTGCTGTCGTCGTAGATGGAGCTTCTCCCCCGCTCGATGGCCAGGGTGCCCGTCTTGGCCATCTCCAGGATGCCGAAGTCGGACAGCAGCTTGATGAGGGCGGAGGTCTTGCTCTTGTCCCCGAAGATGGCCACGGTGAGGGTCTCCCGGCTCACGTCGATGATGTTGGCCCGGAAGATGTTGGCCATCTGGATGATCTCGTCCCGGGTGGTGCGGTCCACCGCCATGACCTTGATCATGGCGAACTCCCGCTGGATGGAGGTCTCCTCGTCCAAAATCTTCACCACCTGCACCGGGATCAGCTTCCGGCACTGGGCGGCGATCTGGTTGACCATGAGCTCGTCCCCCAAAATCACGATGGTGATGCGGGTCAGGCCGGGCTGGCTGGTCTCGCCGGAGACGATGGACTCGATGTTGTACCCCTTCCGGGAGAACAGCCGGGCCACCTGGCTGAGCACGCCGGGGATGTCCTGGACCAGCAGGGAGAGGGTATAGAGCTTCTTTTCCGGATCAAAGGTCTTTTTCATCTCGTCCCCTCCTCACTTCAGCAGGAAATCGGTGATATGGGCGCCGCCGGCCACCATGGGCCGGACCATCTCGTCCATGTCCACCTGGCAGTCGATCACATAGCCGCAGCCGCAGGACAGAGCCTCCTGAAGGGCCTGCTCCATCTCGGCCCGGTTGGCCACCCGCCTGCCCTTCAAGCCGTAGGCCTGGGCCAGCTTCACAAAGTCCGGCCCCCGGTCCAGGGTGGTCTGGGAGTAGTGCTCGTGATAAATCAAATGCTGCCACTGGCGCACCATGCCCAGGGTGCCGTTGTTGAACACCACGGTGATAATGGGCAGGTGGTAGTGCTCCACAGTGGCCAGCTCGTGGCAGTTCATGCGGAAGCAGCCGTCGCCGGTGGTGTGGACCACCACCTTGTCCGGGTTGCCCACCTTGGCCCCGATGGCCGCCCCCAGGCCGAAGCCCATGGTGCCGAAGCCGCCGCTGGTGAGGAGCTGGCCGGGGTACTGGAAGTGGAAGTGCTGGATGGACCACATCTGGTGCTGGCCCACGTCGGTGGCCACGATGGCGTCGGGGGGGACCGCCTTCTGGATGGCGTCCAAAATTTGGCCGGGGGTGAGCTTGCCCCCCTCCTCCACCGGCTGCTCCTCCCGCAGGGGGAGGATGTGCTCCTTCCAGGCGTCGTGGCGGTACTGGGGCAGGCGCTGGTTCAGCAGCTCCAGCACCCGCTTGGCCGAGCCGATGATGTGGTGGTCGGTGAGGACGTTTTTGTCGATCTCCGAGCGGTCGATGTCGATGTGGACGATCTTGGCCTGGCTGGCGAAGGTCTCCGGCTGGAGGGCCACCCGGTCGGAGAACCGGCAGCCCACGGCGATGAGCAGGTCGCACTCGTTGCAGGCCACGTTGCTGGCCTGGGAGCCGTGCATGCCGATCATGCCGGTGGTGAGGGGATGGGCGCCGGGGAAGCCGCCGCCGCCCATGACGGTGATGGCCACCGGGGCGTCCAGCTTCTCGGCAAACTCCCGGAACTGCTGGTCCGCCCGGCCCCGGACCACGCCGCCGCCGCAGATGAGCAGGGGGCGCTCCGACTGGGCAATCATGTCCACCAGCTTGTCAATGTCCCCCAGGTCGGGCTCCGGGGCCTTCAGCCCGTGGCTGACGGCCAGCTGGCGGATGCTGCTGGTCTCCCGGTTCTGGGTCCAGGGGATGAACTCATAGTCGATCATGGCGGTGGGGGCCGTCACGTTTTTCAGAAAGTCGATGAGCACCGGGCCGGGCCGGCCGGTGGCCGCCACGGCGAAGGCCTGGCGCATCACGTCGGGGATGGTCTGGGGGTCCCGCACCAGATAGGTGGCCTTGGTGATGGGCATGGCGATGCCGGTGATGTCCACCTCCTGGAAGGAGTCCTTGCCCAGCAGGTTCTCGCTCACGTTGCAGGTGATGAACACCACGGGGGAGGAGTCCATATAGGCGGTGGCGATGCCGGTGGTCAGGTTGGTGGCCCCCGGCCCGCTGGTGGCAAAGCACACCCCCACCTTGCCGGTGGACCGGGCGTAGCCGTCGGCGGCGTGGGAGGCCCCCTGCTCGTGGGCGGTGAGCACATGGCGGATCTTATCCTGATAGTTGTAAAGCTCATCATAGAGGTTTAGGATGGTCCCGCCGGGATAGCCGAAGACGGTGTCCACCTCCTGCTCCAGCAGGCACTCCAGGATGGCTTGCGTGGCTCTTACTTTCATGCGTTTTTTCACTCCAAAACTAATATATCAAGAGTGGAGAGTGAAGAGTTGAGAGTGGAGAGGATCGTGGAATATCTCCACTCTTCACTCTCTACTCTTCACTCTGAATTTCAGATCTTCCCTCCGCCCTTCTGCACGGCGATGACGCCGGTGCGGGCCACCTCCAGGATGGAGAAGGGGCGCATCATGGCCTGGAAGGTGTCCAGGCGGTCGGGGGTGTCGGACAGCTCCAGGGTGAGGGAGGTGGGGGAGATGTCGTCCACCTTGGCCCCCACGATCTCACAGATGGTCATAATGTCCCCCCGGGTCTTGTTGTTGGCGTTCACCTTTAAAATCATCAGCTCCCGGCCGATGAGGCTGCCCTCCTCCAGGGTGCGGACCTTGATCACGTCCACCAGCTTGTTCAGCTGCTTCTCCACCTGCTCCACCACGCTGTTGCCGCTGTCCACGATGATGGTGATGCGGGAGATGGTGGGGTCGTCGGTGACCCCCACCGCCAGGGAGTCGATGTTGAAGGCCCGGCGGGAAAACAGCCCGGTGATCCGGTTGAGCACGCCGGCCTGGTTCTCCACCAGCACGGAAATGGTCTGCTTCATAGTCTCTCCTCCCTCTTTTAGTCGTTGGTGCCCACGTCCGGGTGGACCTTGGCGATGAGCAGGCAGCAGCCCCGGGTGCCCAGGAACTGGTCCAGCGTCTCATCCAGCCGGTCCTCGTCGTCCACCGTCAGGCTGGGGATGCCGTAGGCCCCGGCGATGGAGGCGAAGTCCGGAGAGCCGTCCAGGGCCACGCCGAAGGGGCCGTGGTAGGGGGCGCTCTTCTGGATCTGGTGGACCAGGCCCAGGGTGTTGTTCTGGAACAGGACGATCTTCACGTCCAGGTCCGCCGCCTTGATGGCCGCCAGCTCGTTCATGGACATCTGGAAGGAACCGTCGCCGCAGATGACAATGTTCTGCCGCTCCGGCGCGGCCACCTTGGCCCCGATGCCGGCGGGCAGGGCGTAGCCCATGGTGCCCAGGCCGCCGCTGGTGAGCAGCCGCCCGGGCCCACATCCACGCTGACCACCGCGTCGTCATCCAGCTTGGCCCCCAGCTTCCGCAGCAGGGTGCCCGGGAACACAGAGCCCTCCCGCCGGGGGAACACCCGGCTCAGCTCCGCCTTTCGGTAGTCCTTCAGCTGGTCCAGCCAGGCGGTGGAGTCGGTGACCGGGG
>CASEKM010000019.1 GCA_949288405.1 uncultured bacterium
CCCCCGTCGGGGCCGCCGGCGGCCACGTACTTCTCCCGGTGGAAGGAGACCACCCCGTTGCCCCCGTTGCCGGAGCGGACGGTGATCTTGGCGGTATCTACAAAGGGTGCTGCCATCTTCGGGCACCTCCTTTTTCAAACTAGTTGATCCAGATTTTTGGCTTCTCACAGAAAAAAGCCGCAAACGGTCATTCGTTTGCGGCTTTCTGCTTCAGCAGATCACTGAGCGGCCTCAACAATGGAGACCTGCTTGCGGTCCTTGCCCAGGCGCTCGAACTTCACTCTGCCGGACTTGAGGGCGAACAGGGTGTCGTCGCTGCCCTTGCCCACGTTCACGCCGGGGTGAATGTGAGTGCCGCGCTGCCGGACCAGGACGTTGCCGGCCAGGACGAACTGACCGTCGCCCCGCTTCACACCCAGGCGCTTGGACTCAGAGTCACGGCCGTTCCGGGTGGAGCCCACGCCTTTCTTGTGGGCGAAAAACTGCAGACCGATATTCAGCATTGTGTTACACCTCCAAAACGGTAATATGGTCGGGATATTCCTCCGCCAGCTGGACGAGATAGACCATGAGGGCGGCCAGAAGGGTCTGGCAGGTGCTCTCATTGTCCGGTCCCAGGCCGGCGGGGAGCTTCAATGTGATGGACGCGTCCTTCTGCCGCACCTTGACGGAGGCCTCCAGCCCCAGCACGTCGTTGACGGCGCACTCCACCAGGCGCACGGCGCTGGTGACGGCGGCACAGACGATGTCCTCTCCCTCCGAGGCAAAGCCGCTGTGTCCCCGGACGGTAAATCCGGCGATGCGGTCCTCCTCGGTGTGGAATTCCGCGGTGGTCATGGATCAGGCCTTGATGGCGCTGATCTGCACCTTGGTATAGGGCTGACGGTGGCCCTGACGCTTCCGGTAGCCCTTCTTGGGGGTGTACTTGAAGACGCGCACCTTCTTGCTCTTGCCGTTTTTCACCACGGTGGCAGTCACGGAGGCGCCCTCCACAGCGGGAGCGCCGAAGGTGGCGTTGTCCCCGTCCAGGACGGCCAGCACCTGGTCGAACACGACCTCCTGGCCGGCCTCGGCCTCCAGCTTCTCGATGAACAGAGTGTCGCCCTCCGCCACCTTATACTGCTTGCCGCCGGTCACAATAATTGCCTGCATACGATTCAACTCCTTTACTACGGGCTCGCTCTCACAGGAGGGGATCTGGTCCCGCTTAAAAAGCCCTGTTCAAAGCGGCTCTGAAATTATATCAGCCGAAGCCGCCTGTGTCAATACTTTTTCCCCTCCCCTCCGGAAAAATTCCCCCGGGATAATTGCCGCACTCTCTTGCTTTTTCCCTGGCGGGACTCTATAATACCCTCTGTAGAATGAGAATGTGCGCCCGTTCCCGCCGCGGAGCTCCCCGCCGGAGCACGCCGGGCGCATCTGAAATTTATTTGGAAAGGGGGTCCTCTGCCATGAAGCGCGCCGCTGTCCCGCTGATCCTGTTTTTATTCGGCTTCGTACTGGGTCTTCTGTGTCTGTTTCCGCTGCGCAGTCAGTCCCGGGAGACGCCCGCCGTTCCCCTCTCCCCCTCCGGCGCTCAGGCCACGGGGGACGCCGCCTCCGTCTTCTCCGCCAAGGACACCGCCGCCCTGCTGCGCTCCGCCGCCGGCGTGGCGGAGGCCCTGAAGGCAAAGGACTATGAGGTGCTCTCCGGCTATGTCCATCCAGAGCGGGGCGTCACCTTCTCCCCCTACTCCACCGTGGACCTGGAGGCCGACCAGAATTTCACCGCCGACCAGATCCGCGACCTGGAGCGGGACGACACCCGCTACCTGTGGGGCTATGAGGACGGCCGGGGCGAACCCATCCAGCTGACCATCGCCCAGTTTCTGGAGCAGTTCATCTTCTCTGTGGACTACACCCAGGCCCCCTCTGTGGGGGTGGACCAGATCGTGATGAGCGGCAACTCCCTGGAGAACCTCCAGGAGGCCTACCCGGACTGCCGGTTCGTGGACCTGTGCTACCCCAGTCTGGACCCGGCCTATGAGGGGCTGGACTGGTGCTCCCTGAAGATGGTCTTCGCCCCCACTCAGTCCGGCTGGTACCTGGTGGGGCTGATCCACAGCCAGTGGACCATCTGAGCTTGCCCCCGGGGCTTGCATTCCATACAAAATGACCGATCAAGAACAAGGAGGCCGCCTTTAGGCGGGTAGACCATGAAGGAGAAAGAGAAGCAGTCGCTGAAAGTCGTCATCGTGGGCAACGGCAAGGTGGGATTTTCCCTGGCCGAGCAGCTGGTCAAGGAGCGGTACGACGTAACCATTGTGGATATGCGGGAGGAGAGCCTGCGCCGCGCCTCCGACGCCCTGGATGTGATGAGCGTAAAGGGCAACGGCGTGTCCGTGACCACCCTGGCGGACGCCGGGGCGGCCGAGGCCGACCTGCTGGTGGCCGCCACCAACTCCGACGAGGTGAACATGGTGTGCTGCCTGACGGCCAAGCACCTGGGCGCCCAGTACACCATCGCCCGCATCCGCAACCCGGAGTACAGCATGGGGCTGGGCGACCTGAAAAAGGACCTGGGCATCGACATGATCATCAACCCGGAGAACGCCACCGCCGTGGAGATCTCCCGGCTGCTGCGCTTCCCCTCCGCCGCCAACATCGAGACCTTCTGCCGGGGCCGGGTGGAGCTGATGGGCTTCCGTCTCCAGGAGGGGGACTTCATGGTGGGCGCCCCCCTCCACGCCCTGTCCGACCAGGTGAAAAAGCTCTCCCTGCTGTTCTGCGCCGTGGACCGGAACGGGGAGGTCACCATCCCCAACGGCTCCTTCGTGCCCCAGGTGGGGGACAAGCTGTACATCATCGGCCGCCCCTCCAGCCTGGACCAGTTCTTCCGCCTGCTGGGCCGGTACACCCCCAAGGTGAAAAACGTGTTCATCGTGGGCGGCGGCAAGATCGCCGTCTATCTGGCCCTTCTGCTGGAGAAGATGAAGATGCGGGTGAAGGTGGTGGAGAGCAGCGAGGACCGCTGCCGCCAGATCAGCGAGACCTTCCCCCGGATGACCGTCATCTGCGGCGACGGCACCGACCAGGAGCTGCTGGAGTCGGAGCATCTGCCCGCCTCCGACGCCTTCGTGGCCCTCACCGACCGGGACGAGGACAATTTGATCATCTCCCTGTACGCCATGCAGAAGGGGGTGCCCAAGGTGGTGGCCAAGTCCAACCGCCAGAACTACGCGGGCATCGCCCGGGCGGTGGGGCTGGACAGCGTCATCTCCCCCAAGCTGATCACCGCCGCCCAGATCCTCCAGGTGGTCCGGGGGATGCAGAACTCCCAGGGCAGCGTGATGACCGCCTTCTACCGCATCGCCGACGGCTCCGCCGAGGCCATGGAGTTCACCGTCCGGGACACCACCCGGAACCTGAAGATCCCCCTGCGGGACCTGCACCTGAAAAACGGCATCCTCATCGCCGTGATCATGCGGGGCCGGGAGATCATCATCCCCGAGGGCTCCTCCTACATCCAGGAGGGGGACTCCGTCATCCTCATCTCCCGGGGCCGCCGCATCCTGGATCTGAACGACATCTATGACGAGGACGTCACCCTGCCCTCCGCCTCCGTCCTCAACGGCCGGGGATGAACATCCGTCTGGTCTTCCGGCTGGCCGGCCGGGTAGAGCTGCTGGTGGGGGCCTCCCTGCTGCTCCCCCTGGGGGTGGCCCTGCTGTATGGGGAGAGCCCCTGGCCCTTCCTGCTCACCATGGCCATCCTGGCCTGCGTCTGTCTGCCCCTGGCCCTGCTCCCCGCCCCGCCGGCCTTTTTTCAGCGGGAGGGCTTTGCCACCGTGGGGCTCATCTGGCTGGCCACCTGTGTGTTCGGCTGCCTGCCCTTCTGGTTCTCCGGCTGCTTTGCCTCCTTTGTGGACTGCCTGTTCGAGTCCAGCTCCGGCTTCACCACCACCGGGGGGACCATCCTCCCCGATATTGAGATCCTCCCCCACGGCGTCCAGTTCTGGCGGTGCTTCACCCACTGGCTGGGCGGCATGGGCGTGCTGGTGCTGGCCACGGCGGTGCTCCCCACCATGGGGGTGCAGTCCCAGTATCTGGCCCGGGCGGAGACCCCCGGCCCCATCGTTCTGAAGCTGGTGCCCCAGCAGGCCAACACCTCCAAGCGGCTCTACGCCATCTACTGCGCCATGACCCTGGCGGTGGTGCTCCTGCTGGCGGCGGCGGGTCTGCCCCTGTACGACGCGGTGGTCCACGCCTTCTCCATCGCGGGCACCGGCGGCTTCTCCAGCAAGAACGCCAGCTTTGCCGCCTATCCCATGCCCGGGGTGGACCTGATCGTGTCGGTGTCCACCCTGTTGTTCTCCCTGAACTTCGGGCTGTTCTACCTGGCCCTCCGGGGCCGGTTCCGGGAGGTCTGGCGCAGTGAGGAGCTGCGGTTTTTCCTGGCCATGGTGGCCCTGGCCACCGGTCTGATCGCCTGGGACCTGGACCCGGTCTATCACCAGGGGCTGCTGGAGTCCCTGCGGTACGCCTTTTTCCACGTGACCTCGGTGGTCTCCACCAGCGGCTTCTTCACCGAGGACTACGCCCTGTGGCCCCAGTTCTCCCAGATGATCCTGGTGCTGCTCATGTTCTGCGGCTCCTGCTCCAGCTCCACCGGCGGCGGCATCAAGTGCGCCCGGGTGCTCATCCTGCTGCGCGCCCTGCGCCGGGAGGTGCGCCGCATCGCCCACCCCCGCCAGGTGGAGGTCCTCAAGATGGACGGGAAGGTGATCGACTCGTCCACAGTGCGGATGGTGCTGGTATTTTTGGGGTGCTACACCGTCCTCCTGCTGGCGGGCGGGCTGATCATCTCTCTGGACGGGTGCTCCTTCTCCGTGTCCTTCTCCGCCGCCCTGTCCAGCCTGAGCAATGTGGGCCCCGGCCTGGACCAGGTGGGCCCCACCAGCAACTTCGCCATGCTCTCCGCCCGCTCCAAGCTGGTCATGTCCCTGTGCATGGTGATCGGCCGTCTGGAGATCTTCCCGGTGCTGGTGCTGTTCAGCCGGGCCGCCTGGCGGCGTACATAGGAAAGCTCCCCTCCCCGCCCCGGGACGGAGCGGCGGGGGAAAAATACAGGCCGGTTCCGGTCTGCTTATCAGGTGTGTGTTATGAATATCAAATTAGTCCTGAAGGTCCTGGGCCGGGTGGAGCTGGTGGTGGCCGCCTCCATGGTGCTCCCCCTGGCCTGCGCTCTGCTCTATGGGGAGGACCCCAGCCCCTTCCTCTACAGCATGGGGATCATCGCCTGCATCAGCCTCCCCCTGTCCTTTCTGCCCACAAAGCCCTCCTTCTTCCTGCGGGAGGGATTTGTAACCGTGGGCCTCATCTGGCTGTTCACCGGCGTGGCCGGCGGCCTGCCCTTCCTCTTTGACGGGGGCGGCGGCTTCAACACCATCTGGGACTGCATCTTCGAGGCCAGCTCCGGCTTTACCACCACCGGGGCCACCATCCTCACCGACATCGAGTCCCTGCCCCAGGGCATCCTGCTGTGGCGGGCCTTCACCCACTGGCTGGGGGGAATGGGCATCCTGGTGCTGGCCACCGCCCTGCTGCCCTCCATGGGGGTGCGCTCCCACTATCTGGCCCAGGCGGAGAGCCCCGGCCCGGTGTTCTCCAAGCTGGTGCCCAAGCAGTCCCAGACCTCCAAGATCCTCTACAGCATCTACTTCATCATGACGGCGGTGGAGGTCCTCCTGCTGAAGCTGGCGGGGATGCCCCTGTTCGACGCCCTGGTCCACGCCTTCTCCACCGCGGGCACCGGCGGCTTCTCCAACCGGGCGGCCAGCGTGGGGGCCTATGACAGCGCGGTCATCGACGTCATCATCGGGGTGTTCTGCCTGCTGTTCTCCGTCAACTTCGCCCTGTACTTCCTGGTGCTGCAAAAGCGCGTCTGGGAGGCCCTGAAGAGCGACGAGTTGCGCTTCTTCCTCATCGTGGTGGCCCTGGCCACCGTGGGCATCGCGGTGGACATCCTGCCCCAGTACGGCAGCATCCTCCAGAGCCTGCGCTACTCCTTCTTCCAGGTGGCCTCCATCATCTCCACCACCGGCTTTGCCACGGCGGACTATGTGCTCTGGCCACACCTGTCCCAGTACATTCTGATCCTGCTCATGTTCTGCGGAGCCTGCGCCGGCTCCACCGGCGGCGGCGTCAAGTGCTCCCGGATGCTGGTCCTTCTGCGGACCATCCGCCGGGAGATCCACCAGATCGTCCACCCCCGGTCGGTGGAGGTGGTCCGCCTGGAGGGCAAGGTGGTGGACGAGGACACCCTGCGCACCATCTTGGCCTTTGTGGGCTGCTATGTGCTGGTGCTCCTGGGGGCGGGGCTGGTGGTCTCGCTGGACGACGTGAGCTTCGACGTGTCCTTCTCCGCCGCCCTCACCTGTCTGAGCAACGTGGGACCCGGCCTGGCGGAGATCGGCCCGGTGGGCAGCTTCGCCAACTTCTCCCCCCTGTCCAAGGTGGTGCTGTCGGTGACCATGATCGCCGGACGGCTGGAGCTGTTCCCCATTTTGATCCTGTTCAGCCCCCGCACCTGGAGCCGCAGCTGAGCCTCTCTCCCGGTCCCCGCCGCCCTGCGGCGGGGACTTTTTGCGCCGCCCGGTCCTCCTGTCCCCTCCCGCCCAGAGACGGGAGCCGCCGGAAATCCTTCGGGCCGGGGGCCGCAGCGGGAACGACGCTTTGTGAAAACCATCCAAAATTTTTGCAGGGGCGTTTTCAACTTTGTCACTGTGTGGTAAAATGGAGGCAAACACCTGTACGCGGGGCAGACCCTCTCCGCCCCGCACGTCAGCGGAGCTTCCGCTGAGTCTGTAAAAGGAGCGATGCCGCCATGCTGGACATCACCACCATCGGAGAAGTGCTCATCGACCTGACCCAGATCGGCCAAAGCCAGCAGGGGGTCCCCCTGTTCGCCGCCTACCCCGGGGGGGCGCCCGCCAACGTGGCGGTGGCCGCCGCCCGGCTGGGGGCGTCCACCGCCTTTGTGGGAAAGACCGGCCAGGACGGCTTCGGACACTATCTGCGGCAGGTCCTCACGGAAAACGGCGTGGACGTCACCGGCCTGCACACCGACCGCTCCCCCACCTCCCTGGCGGTGGTGTCCCTCTCCCCGGGCGGGGAGCGCTCCTTCCGCTTTATGCGGGGGGCGGACGCCAACCTGTCCCCGGATGAGATCGACGAGGGCTGGGTGGACCGCAGCAAGGTCCTCCACTTCGGCTCGGTGAGCCTCACCGCCGGCATGTCCCGCTCCGCCACCATCTTCGCCGCCCGGCGGGCCCACAAGACGGGCAAGCTGGTGAGCTACGACCCCAACTACCGCCCCAGCCTGTGGCGGGGCCGGGAGGAGGCCATGCAGTGGCTCCAGATCCCCCTCCCCCTGGCCGACCTGGTGAAGATGTCCCGGGAGGAGCTCCCCCTGCTCACCGGCTCTGAGGACCTGGAGCGGGGCAGCGAGATCCTGGCCGACATGGGCATCAAGCTGGTGGTGGTCACCCTGGGCAGCCAGGGGGCCTTCTACCGCTGGCAGGGCCGCACTGGCTCCCTCCCCGGCGCTCCGGTGGAGGCGGTGGACACTAATGGAGCAGGAGACACCTTCCTGGGCGCCCTGCTCTACCGGCTCACCCGCCGGGGGGACTCCCCCCTGGAGGGGCTCACCGTCTCCGAGCTGGAGGAGGCCCTGGACTTCGCCAACCGCGCCGCCGCCCTCACCTGTTCCCGCTCCGGGGCTATCCCCGCCATGCCCACCCTGGAGGAGCTGTCCTCCCCCCGGTAAGACAGCGCAGCTGCGCCCTATCTGAGAAGAGGAGTGTTGGTCATGCAGCAATTCACCTACACCATCACCAACCCCATCGGCATCCACGCCCGCCCCGCCGGCCTGCTGGTCCAGGCCGCCAAGGCCCTGGACTGCACCGTCACCATCCAAAAGGGGGACAGGTCGGTCTCCGCCGTTCAGCTGTTCCAGCTGATGAGCATGGGGGTCCAGCACGGGGACACCGTCACCGTCACCATCCAGGGCGGGGACGAGGCCGCCGGCCGGGCGGCCATGGAGCAGTTCTTCCGGGAAAACCTATAGCCCGCAGCGCCGGCCCCGCCTCCGGCGCACACCCCGCGGCGGTCCCGCCTGCGGGGTGTTTTACGGTCCCTTTCCCCTTTTGCCGGAACTTTTTTCCCAAATACTCCCGGGGCTTCTTTACAATTCCCGGCGGGTCGGATATAATATTTAGGCTGACTTTTTCAAGATGGAAATTTTATCATTAGAATGAGAGTGAGGACCCTATGCTTCAATTTGACGAATACAAGGTCAGGCTGAACAACCTGGCCCCCACCCTGGAGGAGCTGGGGCAGGCCCTGGACCTGGAGAGCGCCGAGCGGGAGCTGGATATGCTTCAGGCGGAGTCTGCCTCCGACGGCTTCTGGAACAACCTGGAGAAGGCCCAGAAGGTGCAGCAGCGGATCAAGACCCTCCAGCACAAGGTGGACGGCCAGCACAAGCGCAAGCAGCACTGGGACGACCTGATGGCCCTGTGCGAGATGGGCAACGAGTTTGAGGACGAGTCCCTGCTCCCCGAGCTGGAGGAGGGCTTCGCCCAGCTGGAGAGCGAGATGGAGGAGGCCCGGCTCCAGACCCTGCTCACCGGGGAGTACGACTCCTCCAACGTGATTTTGACCATTCACCCCGGCGCCGGCGGCACCGAGGCCCAGGACTGGGCCCAGATGCTCTACCGCATGTACACCCGCTGGACCGAGCGCCACGGCTTCACGTACCAGATCATGGACTATCAGGACGGGGATGAGGCGGGCATCAAGTCGGCCACCATTATGATCGAGGGGGAGAACGCCTACGGCTATCTCCGGGGGGAGCACGGGGTGCACCGCCTGGTGCGGGTGTCCCCCTTTGACGCCAACGCCCGGCGGCAGACCTCTTTCGCCTCGGTGGAGGTCATGCCCGACCTGCCCGAGGACGTGGAGATCGAGATCCGCCCCGAGGACATTGAGATGCAGGTCTACCGGGCCAGCGGCGCCGGCGGCCAGCACGTGAACAAGACCTCCTCCGCCGTGCGCCTCATCCACAAGCCCACCGGCATCGTGGTGGCCAGCCAGCAGGAGCGCTCCCAGTTCCAGAACAAGGACAACTGTATGAAGATGCTCCGGGCCAAGCTGGTGGAGCTGCAGATGCAGGAAAAGGCGGAGAAGATCTCCGACCTGAAGGGGGTCCAGCTGAAGATCGAGTGGGGCAGCCAGATCCGCTCCTACGTCTTCATGCCCTATCAGCTGGTGAAGGACAACCGCACCGGCTTTGAGACCAGCGCCATCAACTCCGTCATGGACGGGGACCTGGACGGGTTCATCAACGCCTACCTCACCGCCGAGGCCACGGGGAACTGGGCCACCAAGTGAGAGTGGAGAGCTGAGAGTAAAGAGTTGAGAGCAATTAGGAGTTAGGAATTATGGGGCGGCCTCCGGCCGCCCCTTTCCTCTGTGATGGAGAACTTGGATATGAGACAGAAAAAGCGGATCCCCTGGAGAAGCGTGCTCCTTGTCCTGCCCGCCGCCGCTGTGGGAGCGGCCCTGGGGTACTGGGGGATGAGCTGGGCAGACAAGCTGGGGGGCGGGGACCCTCTGAAAACCGCCGGGCTCCTCCTGGCGGGCCTGGCCCTGGCGGCGCTGGCCTATTTCCTCCAGGTAACGGTCCACGAGGGGGGACATCTGGTGTGCGGCCTGCTCACCGGCTACCGGCCCCTGTCCTTCCGCATCGGCCGGGTGCTGCTGGTAAAGCTGGACGGCCGGTGGCGGGTGCGCTCTCTCCATATCCCCGGCACCGGGGGACAGTGCCTCATGTCTCCGCCGCCCCAGGAGCATCCCCCCTACCGCCTGTACCACCTGGGGGGCGGGCTGGCCAATCTGCTGCTGGCCCTCCCGGCCCTCCCCCTGTGTCTGGGGACGCAGCTGCTCCCCCTCCGGGTCTTCTGGGGGGCGCTGGCAGTGTTCGGACTGTGGCTGGCCGCCGCCAATCTGATCCCCATGAAGTCGGGGGGGATCGGAAATGACGGCTACAACGCCCAAAACCTGGGCAAAGACCCTCTGGCCCAGCGGTGCCTGTCCGCCCAGCTGTGGATGAACGCGTCCCTGCTGGAGGGCTACTCCCTGGCGGATATGCCGGAGGAGTGGTTCACCCTGCCCCAGGGGGCCGACCTGGGCAACCCCATGATCGCCGGGACGGCCATGCAGGCCGCCTCCCGCCTCATCGCCCTGGGGGAGCTGGAGGAGGCGGACAGGGCGGTGCGCGCCCTGCTGGCCCGAAACGACCTGCTGGGCCTCTATCGCCTGGAGCTGGCCGGGGAGGCCATCTACTGCGCCCTGGTGCTGGGCCGGAGGCGGGAGGCGGAGCGCCTCCATACCCCGGAGGTGCGCCGCTACTGGAGGCAGACCCTGAAATACTACCCCTCCCGGGTGCGGCAGGCCTATGCCTGGGCCCTGCTGGCGGAGGGGGATCAGGGGGAAGCGGAGAAGCTGCGGCGGCTCTTTGAAAAGGTGGCCGCCCGCTCCCCCTACACCGGAGAGCTGGCCGGAGAGCGGCGGCTGCTGGACCGGGCGGAGCAGGCCTTCCGCCCCGCCCAGACGCCATAAAACCGGGTCACGCCGCTCCGGCGGCGGGCGGCGGAATTTGCAAAAAATTCATACTTTACCTGGAAGAAAACACTTGACGGAGCAGCCATTTCCGTGTATAGTTGCATTTGTAACCAATTTGTAATCTTTTCTTTCCCGGTCTGTTACCTTTGATCGGAAAACCAGGATCCTGGCGAGGTAAGGCATGGAGAATATCATGAAGGAACATAAATTTACCGGCCGGGCCTCCTCTGAGCAGCTGACCTTGGGGGAGCGCTGGGCCCGTTTCAAGCGCAGGGCCCCCCTCTACCGCCGGGCTCTGCGGGAGTGGAGCCGCATCCATTTCCGGCGGCTCTCCCACCAGCTCCACAATGTGGTGGCGGGCAACCGCACCGCCGGGCCGGTCACCTTTTTGGCCTGCTCCGGGGCGCTGGCGGTGGCGCTCACCATCACCACCCTGTACTCCCCCAGCTACGCGGTCACCCTGGACGGGGAGCTGGTGGGCGTGGTGGCCGACCCGGACACAGTCCAGGAGGCCATCCAGACCGTGGAGCGCACCGGCACCTCCCTGCTGGGCCACGACTACCAGATCGAGGGGGAGCTGGACTATGAGTTCGCCCTCACCCTGCGCTCCGATCTCACCACAGAGGCGGATGTGCAGAACTACTTTTACGGAAAGCTGGACAGCGTCAGCGGCGAGCTGCGCCAGTACCAGGTGCTGGTGGACGGCCAGGTAGTGGGCACGGTCAAGGACGAGGACGCCCTGAACCAGCTGCTGGACAGCATGAAGGAGAAATACACCAACGAGAATACCGTCTCGGCGGAGTTTCTGGACACGGTGACCGTGGAGCCGGTCTACGAGGCGGAAAACCTGATGACCATGAGCGAGATGGACGCCGCCCTCCAGTCCAACCAGGACGGCTCCACCACCTATACGGTGGTGGCGGGCGACACCTTCTACGGCATCGCCTACGCCAACGACATGTCCCTCAGCGACCTGCAGGCCCTGAATCCGGGCATGGACATCAACCGCCTTATGGTGGGCGACGTGCTCAACGTAAAGGAGCTCACCCCCATCCTGTCTGTCCAGACTGTGGAGGAGCAGAACTACACCCAGGCCATCGCCTGCCCGGTGGAGGAGGTGGAGGACAGCTCCCTGTACGTGGGGGACAGCCGGGTCATCACCCAGGGCGTGGAGGGCGAGGAGCAGGTCAACGCCACTGTCACCTATGTGAACGGCCAGGAGACCAGCCGCACCGTCAATTCCACCACCACCCTGCGGGAGCCCACCACCACCGTCAAGGCGGTGGGCACCAAGGAGAAGCCCAGAACGGCCTCCTCGGGCAGCTACCAGTGGCCCATCTACGGGCGGATCACCTCCTACTTCGGCGGCCGGTACATTTTCGGCAGCTACAGCTACCACTCCGGCATCGACATCTCCGCCTCCTACGGCGCCGCCATCCGCGCCGCCGACGGCGGCACGGTGACCTACGCCGGCTATAAGGGCAGCTACGGCAACCTGGTCATCATCACCCACGACAACGGCACTCAGACCTACTACGGCCACAACTCCTCCCTCACCGTCTCTGCGGGACAGAAGGTGTACAAGGGCCAGCAGGTGGCCCGGGCGGGCAGCACCGGCCGCTCCACCGGCGTCCACTGCCACTTCGAGATGCGGGTCAACGGCACTTCGGTGAATCCCCTGTCCTATCTGCCCTGATCCTCCCCCACACCAAGATAACGCGCCGTCCGCCTGAGCTGAGGCGGACGGCGCGCTGTGCAAAAGAGGCGCCGGAGCCAGCCAGG
>CASEKM010000020.1 GCA_949288405.1 uncultured bacterium
CGAGGCCCAGACCGAGGCCCGCATCCTGATGCTGTCCGCCAACAACCTGCTGCGGCCCCAGGACGGCGGCCCGGTCACCATCCCCACCCAGGATATGATCCTGGGCGCCTACTACCTCACCTTCGAGCGGGAGGAGGAGGGCACCGGCCACTGCTTCGCCGACAAGGACGAGGCCATGCTGGCCTATGATGCCGGGGTGGTCACCCTCCACTCCCCCATCAAGGTCCGCCTGTCCAAGGAGATCGACGGCGTCACCCGCTATAAGCTGGTGAGCACCACTGTGGGCCGCCTGATCTACAACGAGGCCATCCCCCAGGACCTGGGCTTTGTGGACCGCTCCGACCCGGAGGCCATGTTCGAGCCCGAGATCAACTTTGTGGTGGGCAAGAAGCAGCTGGGCAAGATCATCGACCGCTGCATCTCCAAGCACGGCTTCACCGTGGCCGCCGGCGTGCTGGACGCCATCAAGGACCTGGGCTACCACTACTCCACCATCGGCTCCCTCACCGTGGCCATCGCGGATATGACCGTGCCCCAGAAGAAGTACGAGCTCATCGGCGACACCGAGAAGGAGATCGTCAAGATCGACCGCCAGTACCGCCGCGGCCTGATCACCAACGACGAGCGCTACCGCCTGTCGGTGGAGGCCTGGGACGACACCACCAAGAAGGTCACCACCGCCCTGCAGGAGTCCATGGACCGCTACAACCCCATCTTTATGATGGCCGACTCCGGTGCCCGTGGCTCCATGGCCCAGATCCGTCAGCTGGCCGGCATGCGCGGCCTGATGGCCGACACCTCCGGCCGCACCATCGAGATCCCCATCAAGTCCAACTTCCGTGAGGGCCTGTCTGTGCTGGAGTACTTCATCTCCTCCCGAGGCGCCCGAAAGGGCATGGCCGATACCGCCCTGCGTACCGCCGACTCGGGTTACCTGACCCGCCGTCTGGTGGACGTGTCCCAGGAGGTCATCATCCGGGAGGACGACTGCGGCACCGACGACGGCATCGTGGTCAACGAGATCGAGGAGCACGGCCAGGTCATCGAGACCTTCGCCGAGCGCATCCACGGCCGCTTCCCCACCGCCGACATCAAGGACCCCCAGACCGGCGAGGTCCTGTTCACCAAGGACACCATGCTCCGCAAGGACGACGCGGAGAAGCTGGAGGCCCACGGCATCCACGCGGTGAAGATCCGCTCCGTGCTCACCTGCCGGGCCCGCAGCGGCGTGTGCGCCAAGTGCTACGGCATCAACCTGGCCATCGGCGAGCCTGTAGGCGCCGGCGAGGCGGTGGGCATCATCGCCGCCCAGTCCATTGGTGAGCCGGGCACCCAGCTGACCATGCGTACCTTCCACACCGGCGGCGTGGCCGGCGGCGACATCACCCAGGGTCTGCCCCGAGTGGAGGAGCTGTTCGAGGCCCGCAAGCCCAAGAAGATGGCCCAGCTGGCCGAGATCGGCGGCCGCATCTCCATCGAGGAGACCAAGCGCAACGTGATGTGCAATGTGACCATCACCGCCGACGACGGCGAAGTGGTCACCTACGCCCTGCCCTATGCCGCCGGCATCCGGGTAAAGGACGGCGACGTGGTAGAGAAGGGCTTCCAGCTCACCGACGGCGCCCTGTCTCCCCACGAGGTGCTGCGCATCCGCGGTCTGTCCGAGTGCCACAACTACCTGATCCGCGAGGTGCAGAAGGTGTACCGCCAGCAGGGCGTTGACACCAACGATAAGCACATCGAGGTCATCATCCGCCAGATGATGCGGAAGGTCCGGGTGGAGGACGCCGGGGACTCCGAGCTGCTGTCCGGCTCCACCATCGACCTGATCGAGTTCCTGGACGCCCAGGAGGCCATCCAGGCCCGCATCGACGCCGGGGAGAAGAACGAGATGGGCGAGGACCTGCGCCTGCCCACCTGCACCCGCATCCTCATGGGCATCACCAAGGCCTCTCTGGCCACCGATTCCTGGATGTCCGCCGCCTCCTTCCAGGAGACCACCAAGGTGCTCACCGAGGCCGCCATCCGCGGCAAGGTGGACCACCTGCGCGGCCTGAAGGAGAACGTGATCATCGGTAAGCTGATCCCCGCCGGTTCCGGCCTGGCTCAGTACCGGAAGTTTGACACCATCGACGACGAGGGCAACCTGGAGGGCAGAAAGTCCGGCTCCATTGTGGCCGACGCCCTGGAGGCCCCCGCTGACGACGAGGAGCTGGAGGCCGCTGAGGAGGAGAGCGGAGAGGAGGAGTCCCTCTTTGAGGAGGGCGCCATCACGCTGGACAGCGATCCCCAGGAGGACCAGACTGCGCCCAGCCTGTAATTTCTCTGGATATTTTGAATAAAAACGGCCCGCGGACCAGCTCCGCGGGCTGTTTTCCTGTTTCGTGATTTTTGCCTGCTTTTTCAAAACATCGTTTGATGCTATTTTGGAATGATATTGATGAAATGATTATAATTAACGAAAATTGAACATAAACGAAAGAAAGATGTTAAAAATCTTAACATTACAGGATGGTCAAAACGCCCAACAATATGCACAAATATCCCCGGGACGCCGGAAAAAAGAACGGTCAGTGTGTCCATTGACCTTTTGCATATAAATGAGTAAAATTGTATCAAAAGAAAGGAGTGAACGTATTATGATGGATGCGATCACTGTTCTGGGAATGCTGGCTGTGGTGTGCGGCATGCTGTGGGCCTTCCAGTCCGACAAGCTGCGTCTGGGCCGCCACGAGGGCTGATCCCAAGATAAGAAAGACAGGCCGGAGGTTCCTGCGGGAACAGTTCCGGCCTTATCTTTTTGTCCGGAGAGAAAAACAGGGCCGTGTCTCGCCAAGCGGGAGACACGGCCCTGTTGATTTACTGCTGGGGCATATCCCAGGCCCGGTGGTCGGTGTGGAG
This sequence comes from uncultured bacterium, assembly GCA_949288405.1. Lineage (GTDB taxonomy): Bacteria > Bacillota > Clostridia > Oscillospirales > Oscillospiraceae > Lawsonibacter. Next base: position 2,902 of record CASEKM010000020.1, read on the forward strand.
CAGCTCCTCCGACAGCCGGCCCAGAGGCTTGCCCAAAAACTCCCGGTAGAGAGTCTGGATCTCCGGATTCTCATGGGAGAAGCGCAGGGGAGAGCTGCGGTCGATGCGGTACAGTCCCTCGCCCCGCACGCCGTAGAGCTCCTCGTCCTCCACGGACACCGGCTGTCCGCCGCCGCCCACACAGCCGCCGGGGCAGGCCATCACCTCTACAAAGTCGTATTGGGCCCGTCCGGCCTTCAGATCCTCGATCAGCTTCCGGGCGCTGCCCAGGCCGCTGACCACGGCGCAGCGGAGCTTGCTGTCCCCCAGCTGATACTCCGCCTCCCGCAGGCCGGGGCCGGTGCGGACGGCGGCAAAGGCGTCCGGGTCCGGGTTCTCCCCGCTGACCAGATAGGCGGCGGTGCGCAGGGCGGCCTCCATCACGCCGCCGGTGGCCCCAAAGATGGCCCCCGCCCCGGTGCAGGTCCCCAGCGGGCTGTCCAGCTCCTCCTCCGGCAGCTCCGCCGGATTCAGCTTGTCTGCCCGGACCATCCGCACAAACTCCCGGGTGGTGAGGACGTAGTCCACGTCCGGCCCCGCCTGGGTGCGCATGGTGGGCAGCTCGCACTCCGCCTTCTTGGCCACACAGGGCATGATGGACACGCAGCAGATCTTTTCCGGGGGGACCCCCAATTTTTGGGCGAACCAGCTCTTGGTGATGCTGCCAAACATCTGCTGGGGGGATTTGGCGGTGGACAGCTGGCCGGTGAGCTCCGGGTACTGGCTCTTCAAAAAGCGCACCCAGCCGGGGCAGCAGCTGGTGAACATGGGCCAGCGCTCCAGGCCGCCCACCTGGAGGCGGTGGAGGAGCTCGCTGCCCTCCTCCATGATGGTCAGGTCGGCGGAGAAGTTGGTGTCGAACACATAGTCAAAGCCCAGCCGGCGCAGAACGGCGGCCATGCGCCGAATCGTGGCCTGCTCCCGGGGCAGCTGGAAGTACTCCCCCCAGGCGGTGCGCACGGCGGGGGCCACCTGGACCACGGTGATCTTGTCCGAGTCGGCCAGGACGTCAAAGACCTTCTGGGTGTCGTCCCGCTCCCGCAGGCCGCCCACCGGGCAGTGGGTGATGCACTGGCCGCACAGGGCGCAGTCCGAGTCCTTGATGACCCGGTTGCCCGACACGTCGATGGTGGTGCGCCCGCCGGTGCCCGACAGGTCCCAGATCCCCAGGGTCTGGATCTTCTCGCACACCTGGATGCAGCGCATGCACTTGATGCACTTGTTGTAGTCGTGGAACAGGGGGAAGGTGGTGGTCCAGGCCTTCCGCAGCCCCTGGGGCAGCTGGGTCTCATAGGGCAGGGTGAGAATGCCCAGGTCGTTGGCCACGCTCTGCAGGTGGCAGCTGCCGCTGCGCACGCAGGTGGCGCACTTGCAGTCGTGCTGGGACAGGATCAATTCCACGTTGGTGCGCCGGGTGGCCCGGGCCCTGGGGGAGTTGGTGTGGACCACCATGCCCTCCCGCACCGGGGTGTTGCAGGCGGTGACCATGGCCCGCTCTCCCTCCACCTCCACACAGCACACCCGGCAGGCGGCGATCTCGTTGAGCCCCTTCAGATAGCACAGGTGGGGGATGTGGATGTCCGCCTGGGCGGCGGCCTCCAGGATGGTGGTGCCCTTCTCCACTTGAAGGGTCTGTCCGTTGATGGTCAATGTCACCATTCTGTCTTCCTCCCTCCCTTAAAGCTGCCAAAGCCGAAGTGGTCGCAGCGCAGGCAGCGGCTGGCCTCCTGGTGGGCCTCCTCGTCGGTCATGCCCTCCTTCACCAGGGAGAAGTCCCCGGCGTAGCACTCCAGCGTCCGGTTGTGGAGATTCACCCGGCCGCAGGGGGGCATGCTGGTGAGGTGGGCAGGGGGGATCTCCACGTCGGTGCGGATCTTGTGGTTGAAGCCCAGATAGCCGTCGATGTTGGCGGCGGCCACCTTGCCGGCGGCCACCGCCCGGATGACGGTGGCGGGGCCGGATACCGCGTCGCCCCCGGCAAACACGTTGTCCACGCCGGGGACCGCGCTGGTGAGGTCGGCCTGGATGGCCCCCCGCTTGGTGGATACCCCGATGGACTCAAAGGGTTTGGCCTCAATGGCCTGGCCGATGGCCACGATCACATAGTCGCAGGGGATACGGAACTCCTTTGCCTGGGCGTCCCCGGGACTGGGCCTGCCGTCCCGGCCGTAGCGGCCGATGAGCTGGGGCCGGGTCCACAGGGCGGCCACCTTGCCCTCATCGTCCGCCTCGATGCGGGCGGGGGCCTGGAGGGGCAGGATCTGGCACCCCTCGGCCATGGCCTCCTCGATCTCCTCGGCCAGGGCGGTCATGTCCTCCACCCGGCGGCGGTAGGCGCAGGTGACCTGCGCGGCCCCCAGGCGCAGGGCGGTGCGGGCGGCGTCCATGGACACGTTGCCGCCGCCGATGACGCACACCCGCTTGCCGGTAAAGTCGGGGATCTCGCCCTCGCCCACGCCCCGGAGGAGCTCCACGGCGCTGATCACATTGGCGCTGTCCTCCCCCTCCAGGCCCAGCTTCTTGTCTGTGTGGGCCCCGATGGCGATGTACACCGCGTCAAAGCTGTTCTGGACATTCTCCATGGACAGGTCCCGGCCGATGGACACCCCCGTGCGCACCGAGATGCCGGCGGACAGGATGTGGGCGATGTCCCGGTCCAGCACCTCCTGGGGCAGGCGGTAGTCGGGGATGCCGTAGCGCAGCATGCCGCCCAGCTTGGGCCGCTGCTCGTACACTGTGACCTTGTGTCCCATGAGGGACAGGTAGTAGGCCGCGGTCAGGCCGCAGGGGCCGCCGCCGATGACGGCCACCGTCTTTCCGGTGTCCTCCGCCCGGGGCGGAGCGGGCAGGTCTCCGGCGTGGTCCACCGCGTACCGCTTCAGGCCGCAGATGTTCACCGAGTCGTCCACCATTCTCCGGCGGCACTGGCCCTCGCAGGGGTGCTCGCACACATAGGCGCAGGCCGCCGGGAAGGGGTTGTCCTTGCGGATGAGGCGCACCGCGTCCTCGTACCGCCCCAGGCGGATGAGGGCCACATACCCGGGGATGTCCACATGGGCCGGGCAGGTGGACACGCAGGGGACGGGGTGGCTCAGGCCGCTGATGCAGCGCCCGTGGAGCACGTGCTCCTCATAGTCCTCCCGGAAGCCCCGTACCCCCCGCAGCACCATGTGGGCGGCCTCATAGCCGATGGCGCAGTCGGCGGAGTCGGCGATCACCTGGGCGGTGCGCTCGATCAGGCCGATGGTCTCCAGGGTGGCGGTGCGGTCCAGGATCTGTTCGATGAGCACCGCCAGCTGTCCCAGCCCCACCCGGCAGGGGACGCATTTGCCGCAGGTCTGGGCGTGGCAGAGCCGCAGAAAGTTCAGGGACATGTCCACCGGGCACAGCCCAGGCTGACTGGCGCTGATGCGCCGCCCCATGTCCCGGTACAGATCGTTCAGCACGGTCTGGGCCCGGTTGGGGATCTCAATGGATAGACGGCTCAATGGTTTCCCTCCTCGTACCGTTTCGTCTGGCGCGGCGGCCCCGGCTCCGCCGCTTCCCCGCGGCGGATGTGAAGCCGGAGACCTATTTGTGATTTTGGATGAAAAGCGGGTCGAATTTCCGCGCCGTCTTGTCTCCTATGATACCGCCGGCGGAATGGGCCGTCAACCTCTTGTTCCCGGGAGGGGAAAGCCGCCGGCGGCATCAGAGATAGAGAGCAAACCGCGTGCCAAGTTGAAAGGCGGGAAAAGACGCCTGCGCAAGGGGAAAGGGAGCAAAAAACGCTGCAAACTGCACCGGAGAAGTGCAGTTTGCAGCGCCGTTCAGCTGACCGCCTCCGGTCCGAAGTAGGCCGTCAGCAGGTCCACACAGGCCCCGTAGGAGCGGATGCCCAGCTCCTGGCCGTTGCCCTTCAGGAAGGAGTCATATACCTGCTCCGCCGCCTCCTCCACCGGGGAGGACAGCTGGGCCCAGTAGGCGTTGTTGGCGTTCCAGTCATCAGCCAGCTCCTGGGTAAAATACTGCTGGACGATGGCGTTCCAGGCGTCCCGGTCCACGGGAGCCAGGGCGTTGCACAGCTGGACCAGGCCGAACAGGTACCCGGAGTATTGAAAGACCGGGTCCCCGCTGGTGACGGCGGCGGCAATGCCCACAAAGTTGGCCTCCTGCTCCGAGGCCACCATCCGCTGGTGGGCCATCTCGTGGGCGACGGTGGCGGGGATCATGCAGGCCGGAGCGTCCACGTTCACATTGGCCTCTCCGGTGAAGGGGAAATATACCCCGGTGAACCCCAGGATGCTCTGGAGCCGGGAGAAAAAGAGGGGCTTTACCCGCACAGAGGGCTCCAGCTCCAGAAAGGGGAACTCCTGGGCCAGGTTCTCATAGACGGCGGGGCCCCGGTCAAAGACCTCATCCAGGGACTCGGCAAACAGGCCGTTCTCGTCCCGCTCCACCTGGGTGGAGAGCTCCGCCGCCCGCTGGGCAAACAGGGCGGTCACCTGGGCCAGGGTCTCCACCGAGCAGGGCTCCGCCTTGAGCCCGCTCCGCTCCTGAAAGCTGGGGGCGTAGTAGGCGGCGTTCCACATCCAGCTCACCGCCGCCCACAGCCACAGCAGGGCGGAGGCAAGGGCCAGCAGGCGGCGCAGAAAGTGCCCGCCCGCCCGCTCCCGGACCAGCAGGACCAGGGCGCGGATGAGCCAGACGGCGCTTCCCACCAGAAACAGGGCGGTGAGCACCTCCGCCACAGAAAACCAGGGGAGCAGGGACCACACCCGCCCCAGGAACTGCTCCGCCGGGGCCATCACCCCGGACACCCAGCGGTCCATCAGAGATTGATTGCCCTTCAGGGCCTCAAACAGCAAGAGGAGCACCAGGGGGAGGACCAGGGCCATCCCCCATGGGAGCAGGGGCCGAAGGTTCTGCTTTCTCATACACGCCTCATCTCCACTCTTCACTCTTTACTCTCCACTCTCCACTCTCACTACCCCCGTGGTCCACTCCCGGCCGGGGGCGGGGATCTGCTCCAGGCACAGGTCGTACAGGTCGGTGCACCGGACCTCCAGGGCAAAGAGCCGCCGGCCCGGACCGTCCAGACTGCGGGCGCGGGCGGGCTTGGTGAGGATGCACCAGTGGACGCGCTTTTTCATATGGCGAAGCACCTCCTGCCCCCGGCTGTTGAAGCCCAGCACCCGGAGATAGGGGGGCTGGCCGGGCCGGTCCGCCTGAGTGAGGCCCAGCCAGGCCCACACCAGCAGCCGCCGCATGCGGGCCTGGGTCCAGTGCTTGGGCTTGGCCAGGGCGACAAAATCCTCCAGGGAGCGGCACTGCCTCCCCGCCCGCTCCAGGCGGGGAGGCATCCCCTCTCCCGCCCCGCTGTCTGGGATGACGGCCCAGTCCTCCGCCGTCATGGTCCGCAGGCGGGCCAGAACGCCCCGCTCTGCCCGTTTCAAGCTAGGAAAACCGTTCCAACCGTCCCGTAAAACCTCCAGCCCTCCCTCCGGGAGGTAGGGCTCCAGAGCCGCCCAGTCCTCCCGCTCCAAGTAAGCGCGCAGCTGGGTGGCGGAGCAGAATCGGGGCCGCTGCCCCTCTTGCAGCAGGCTGTCGTGGAGGGCGCCCTCCCGGCGGACTGTGACGGCCCCCATGGCCCAGCCGTCCCGCTCCAGGTTCCGAAGGTATTCGATTCCCAGGTTGTTGTTGGGGGTGTCCAGCAGGGCGGCCCACTCCGGCCCCAGCAGTTCAGCTACTGCCCGCTGCCGGGCAGCGGCAAAGGGGATCTGCTGCTGAGCATAGCTGCGGACCAGCTCTTGATACTTGGGCGTGTTGAGACAGCAGGCCACTTGACGGAGCTTTCCGATGTCCCCGCACTCGCTGCCGAAGGAGAGCTCGTCCACCACCTGAGTGAGAGCCAGCAGGTCCGCCGCCCCCCGGGCGAAGGTCTCCGCCGAGGACACCGCCCACACCGTGGGCAGCTCCAGCACCAGGTCTGCGCCCCCCAGCAGGGCCAGCCTGGCCCGGGTCCACTTGTCCAGCACAGCGGGGCGCCCCCCCTGGACCCAGTTGCCGCTCATCACCGCCGCCACGGCGCAGTCTGGCCCCAGCGCCGCCCTGGTGCAGGCGATTTGATAGGCGTGTCCGGTGTGAAAGGGGTTATATTCGGCGACGATCCCGGCAATTTTCATAGAGGACCCTCCTGAAACCAGAAAAAAACAAACTTTTTCCCTAAAAGTGGTTGTCCTGGCGGAAGAAACGCGGTACAATAAAACATGACCACGGCGTCAGGCTGGATTTTAGTTTACTACATCCCGGGCGCCGAAGGCAAGTCTGCCTCTTGCAATTACGGAAAAAGGAAAAGGAGATTGAGTCCCATGAACATTCTGGTCATCAACGCAGGTAGTTCCTCCCTGAAGTACCAGCTTTTGAACCCCGACACCCAGGAGGTGCTGGCCAAGGGCCTGTGTGAGCGTATCGGCATCGACGGCAAGTTTACCTATAAGCCCGCCGGCAAGGAGCCCATCAAGGACAAGGACGTGGCTATGCCCACCCACTCCGAGGCCATCCAGACTGTTCTCCACGCCCTGGTGGACGAGAAGAACGGCGTGATTTCCTCTATGGACGAGATCGACGCGGTGGGCCACCGGGTGGTCCACGGCGGCGAGAAGTTTGCCCAGTCCGTGGTGATCACCGACGAGGTGATGGCCGCCATCGAGGAGTGCAACCCCCTGGCCCCCCTGCACAACCCCGCCAACATCATCGGCATCAAGGCCTGCCAGGAGCTGATGCCCGGTACCCCCATGGTGGCCGTGTTCGACACCGCCTTCCATCAGACCATGCCCCCTGTAGCCTACACCTACGCCCTGCCCTATGAGTATTACGAGCAGGACAAGGTCCGCCGCTACGGCTTCCACGGCACCAGCCACAAGTACGTCTCCCAGCGGGCCGCCGCTATGCTGGGCAAGCCCATCGAGGAGCTGAAGCTGATCTCCTGCCACCTGGGCAACGGCTCCTCCATCACCGCCATCGACGGCGGCAAGAGCGTGGACACCTCCATGGGCTTCACCCCCCTGGCCGGCGTCCCCATGGGCACCCGCTCCGGCGACCTGGACGCGGGCATCCTGGAGTACCTGATGAACAAGCACGGCTATGACATCGACCAGATGCTGAACGTGCTGAACAAGAAGTCCGGCGTGCTGGGCATCTCCGGCGTGTCCTCCGACTTCCGTGACCTGGAGGACGCCGCGCCCAAGGGCAACGCCCGCGCTCAGCTGGCTCTGGACGCCTTTGAGTACAGCGTGAAGAAGTACATCGGCGCGTACGCCGCTGTCATGGGCGGGGTGGACGCCATCATCTTCACCGCCGGCGTGGGCGAGAACGGCCCCGACAACCGGGCCAACATCGTCTCCGGCCTGGAGTACATGGGCGTGAAGATCGACCGGGAGAAGAACAACGTCCGCGGTCAGGAGGTGGACGTGGCCACCGCCGACTCCAAGGTGCGTGTCCTGGTCATTCCCACCAACGAGGAATTGATGATCGCCATGGATACCGCGGCCCTGACCCGCAAGTAAGAGCTGCCTGCATTGCCCCTCCCGGCTTGACCGGGAGGGGCTTTCTACATACAAAATTTGATGCAAAAAGGCTCCACAGCACTGTGGAGCCTTTTGACGCAGAGGCAGATGTTGGGGATCAGCCGGGAGGCCAGGTCATGTCACGGCCGGCCAGCACATGGAAGTGCAGGTGCGGCACACTTTGGCCCGCCTGCTCGCCGATGTTGGACACCACCCGGTAGCTCTCCAGGCCCAGCTCCTTGGTCACCTTGGAGATGACGGCAAAGATGTGGGCCACCACGGCGGCGTTGTCCTCGGTGACCTCGGCCACCGAGGCGATGTGGGCCTTGGGGATCACCAGGAAGTGGGTGGGGGCCTGGGGGTCGATGTCGTAGAAGGCGTAGCAGACCGCATCCTCATAGACCTTGTTGGAGGGGATCTGTCCCTCCGCGATCTTACAGAACAGACAATCGCTCATAAACGGAAGTCCTCCTTTCCTGGGCGGAGACCGCCCGATTCATTCGTCCTCATTGTAGCACGCTTTGCCCGAAAGCACAACCTTACTGCACGTGGACGTGGTCGTTGATGTGCTTCATGCAGTAGCAGTAGTAGCCGTTGCACTTGGAGCAGTACCGGAACTCCATGTTGGGGTCGTCCGCGTCGGTGATGCCGCACACGGCGCACTTGTGGAGGTAGCCCTTGTGCTCCCGTACCTGCTTCTGGGCCTTTTTGAAGTTGATGGTCTGGGGCCGGGTCCGGTAGACGGCCCGCTCCCCGGTGCGGCGGAGGGTGCCCATCAGGTCGTCCCAGAAGAAGATGAAGTAGTTGAGCAGGGCCACCAGGGGCAGTACGGCGGTGACCCACTGCCGGGCGGCCAGGCTGAAGAAGATGTCAAAGGCGAACAGGACCGCGCCCAGCCAGGCCAGCCACTTCACCTTGATGGGCAGGATGCCCATGAGCAGCACCTGCAGCTCCGGGTACAGGGTGGCGAAGGCAAAGAACATGGACATGTTGATATAGTACATGGTGGTGCCGCCCATGATAAAGCCCACGATGATGTTCAGCACCACGCCCAGGCCGTAAAAGACCGTGAAGCGGGCGGTCCCCCACTGCCGCTCCAGGGCGTTTCCGATGTAGTAGCAGAACAGAAGGGCCATGGCAAACCACAGGGTGGTGAACATGTCGTTGGGATTGTAGCCGCTGGTGGGGACGAAGATGAAGCTGATGATCCGCCACACCTGTCCCTGCAGGATCAGCGGGGCGGAGAAGGAAAACAGCCAGGAGACATAGCGCTGGGAGAACATGTCCAGAACGTACACCAGCACGTTGCCGATGACAATGAACTTCATCAGGTTGGGGATGCCGAAGTTGGGGTGGTTATAACAGAAGCGGTCCAGCCAGCGGGAGATGGCCTTCATGGACAGCCCTCCTTTAAACATTGATCCGGCGCATGGAGCGCATACGCCGCAGACATACAAAAAATATTGTACCCGCTTCCGGGAAAAATGTCCATGACAAAAGTGTAAACATTTTTCAGGTCCGGCAAACATGCCGCTTTTCCCCGGCGGCAAATCGTGATACAATAGCACATACGAATCCATATGCAAAATACGCCAGAGCGTGGAAAACAGAGAGGAACCGACTATGAGCATCGTAAAGGATATGTCCCTGGCCCCCTCCGGCCACCAGAAGATCCAGTGGGTGCGGGACTTTATGCCCGCCCTCAGCGGCATCGAGGCCCGCTTCCGCCGGGAGAAGCCCTTCGAGGGGCTGACCATCGCCGTCTCCGTCCACCTGGAGGCCAAGACCGCCAACCTGGGGCTGGTCCTCCGGGAGGGGGGCGCCCAGGTGTACCTCACCGGCTGCAACCCCCTGTCTACCCAGGACGACGTGGCCGCCGCCATGGCCGACCTGGGGGTGGAGACCTTCGGCGTCCACGGGGTGGACATGCAGGGGTATGAGGACCTGCTGGCAGAG
>CASEKM010000021.1 GCA_949288405.1 uncultured bacterium
GGCCAGCTTCCTCTCGGCCTAAGAGCCGCCGCTTTGCGGCGGTTGGCCTCGAAATGCGCCTGCGGGCGCGATCTTGCCCCTGCGGGGCAATTCACCTTCAGCTCCCACCCTACAGGTTCCCTACGAATCTTCCCTAATTTGGGTAGGGGAGGCCCTTGGGCCTCCCGCCAGGATACGCACCGGGAACGTTGGCTCGGCAAAGGCAGGCGCGGTTGTGGAACCGCAGCAGCGGCAATTTTTGCACACCCAGGGCCCAGTGGCCCGGCTGGAATTTAGACCATTCACTCAGATTTTGCGCGCCGGAAACATTGCAAAACCTGACAGGTACGCGTCCCCCGTAATGGGGCCCGGGGAAAGCGGTCCTATGGGTACGAAGTGCCCGTCGGCCGCGTCCCCGGTGGCGTTTTGCCTACTTTGCCGCCATGGGCAAAGTAGGTCGCCGCCCACGGGCGGCGAAATCCCCAGCGGCAACGAAACTGCTCTAACATTGCCCCCTCATCCGCCCCCTTCGGGGGCACCTTCCCCCGGGGGGAAGGCTGGAATAAGGAGGGGCGGCGAAATCCCCGGCGCAGAAGAACAACTATCCTTATGAGGTGATGTCCCCCATGAACCGCTATCAGACGCAGCTCCGGGCCCTCCGGGCTGCGTTTCCCTATACCATCCCCATTTTTGCCGGGTTTTGGTTTTTAGGCCTGACCTATGGCATCTACATGAATGTGTCCGGCTTCTCCTTCCTCTACCCCATGTTTATGAGCCTGACCATCTTCGCCGGGTCGGTGGAATTCATCACCGTGAACCTGCTGCTGGGGGCCTTCAACCCCCTCCAGGCCCTGTTCCTCACCCTGATGGTCAATGCCCGGCACCTGTTTTACGGCCTGTCCATGCTGGACAAGTACCGGGGGCTGGGATGGCGGAAGGTCTATCTGATCTTCGGCATGTGCGACGAGAGCTTCTCCATCAACTGCACCGCCCCCATCCCCGAGGGGATGGACCGGGGGTGGTTCTATTTCTTTGTCACCCTGCTCAACCACTTCTACTGGTTCTCCGGCTCCACCCTGGGGGGCATCTTCGGGGGGCTCATTCACTTTGACACCCAGGGGCTGGACTTTGTGATGACCGCCATGTTCGTGGTCATCTTCCTGGAGCAGTGGCTCAAGGACAAGGACCACACCAGCGCCCTGGTGGGTCTGGGGGCCTCGGCGGTCTGTCTGGCCCTCTTCGGCCCGGACGACTTTATCATTCCCGCCATGCTGGCCATTTTGGGCTCCCTCACCCTGCTGCGGGGGCCCCTGGAGCGGAAGGGGGCGCTGGTATGACCCTGACACAGCAGATCATCACCATCGCCATGGTGGTGCTGGGGACCATGATCACCCGGTTCCTCCCCTTCCTGGTGTTTCCCGCCGGGCGGGAGACCCCCAAGTACATCCGGTATCTGGGCCGGGTGCTCCCCGCGGCGGTGTTCGGCCTGCTGGTGGTGTACTGCCTGCGGTCGGTGGACCTGTTCTCCGGCAGCCACGGTCTGCCCGAGGCCGTCTCCATCGCCCTGGTGGTGGCCCTCCACCTGTGGAAACGGCAGATGCTCCTGTCCATCGCCGGGGGCACCGTGTGCTACATGCTGCTGGTGCAGCTGGTCTTTTAAGCGGAAAGGAGCGCTGGACAGCCCCGGCTGTCCAGCGCTCCTGGTATACTGTCCGGGGGCGAAAGACGGTGAAGGTGCTCCCCTGATCTTCCACGGTGTCCACCTGGATGCGTCCGCCGCACAGCTCCACGATCCGGTGGACGATGGCCAGGCCCAGGCCCAGCCCCTTCCCGCCGCCGGCGCCGCCCTGGTAGTACTTGTCGAAGATGTGGGCGCGCACCTCCTCCGACATGCCCACTCCCGTGTCGGACACCGAGACGGCCAGCTCCTCCGGCCCGGCCCGGAGGGCGACGGCGATCTCGCCCCCGGCGGGGGTGTAGTTCACCGCGTTGCTCAGCAGGTTGATCCACACGTGGCGCATGAGCTCCTCGTTGCCGTCGTACTCCGCCGGCTCCAGGCTGGCGGTGAAGGAGATCTCCTTCTTCTCCCAGGCGGGGGAGAGGAGGATGGCGCAGCGCTTGATCTGCTCGTCCAGGGAGTAGGGGCGCTTCTCCGCGATGCACTGCTGGGACTCCAGCTTGGTGAGGAGCAGGGTGCTGTTGGACAGGTCGGACAGGCGGGAGGACTCGTCAATGATGATCTGAAGGTACTGCTCCCGCTCCTCCGGGGTGGTGTCCGGCTCCCGCAGCAGCTCGGCAAAGCCCTTGATGGCGGTGATGGGGGTCTTGAACTCGTGGGAGAAGTTGTTGATGAAGTCGTCCCGGAGGGTCTGCATGCTCTGCAGCTCCTGGGACATCTTGTTGAAGTCCTCGTAGGCGGTCTCCAGGGGGCCGCCCTTTTTGGGGTCCAGGCGGCGGGAGAAGTCCCCCTCCGCCACCGCCGTCAGGCCGCCGGTGAGGCCGGAGACCAGATGGTTGAAGTGCCGGCTGAACAGGGTGGAGGTGATCCCCACGATCGCCCCCATGATGACCAGGCCCCAGAAGACCAGGGTGGAGGACTTTGGCGTCCCGACCCAGTACAAGCTCCCCCAGATGTGGAGCAGGACGAAGACCAGGGCGGAGGTCAGGGTCACGATGATGGACTCCAGGGCCAGCCACCCGGCCAGATCCTTCCGTTTTTTGCAGGGTGCGCGTCTCACGGCGTTTCCCCCTTTGTGATCTCCGCCTTGTACCCCAGTCCCTTGATGGTGACGATGCGGAACTCGGGGATGTGGCGCAGCTTGTTGCGCAGGCGGCTGATGTGGGTCTTCACCGTGTCCTCGCCGCTCTCGGAGGCGTAGCCCCAGATGCCGTCCAGCAGCTGGTTCCGGGTGAAGATCTGGCCGGGGTAGGACAGGAGCCGGTAGAGCAGCTCGAACTCCTTTTTGGGCAGCTCCAGGGCCTCCCCCTCCCGGGTGACGGTGTAGGTGCTGGAGTCCAGCACCACCGGGCCCACCACGATCCTCCGCTCGCTGGCGATGCGGGAGCGGCGCAGCAGGGCGTTGAGCCGCCAGACCAGCTCCTCATAGTTCACCGGCTTGGTCATGTAGTCGTCGATGCCCGAGGAGAAGCCCTCCCGCTTGTCCTCGAAGGACTGCTTGGCGGTGAGGAGCAGGACTGGGATCTGATCCCCCCGCTCCCGCAGGGTCTTCACCAGGGTATAGCCGTCCATCCGGGGCATCATCACATCGGCGATGATCAGGTCCGCCGGCTGGCGGGCGAGCACCTCCAGGGCCTCCACCCCGTCCCGGGCGGGGATGACGGTGAACTGGTGCTTGAGTCGGGCGGTGGTGAGCAGGCGCATGGAGGCGTCGTCATCCACCAGCAGAATGGTCGCCACGGTCTCTTCTCTCCCTTCCTGCCCGGCGGAGCGGGGAAAGTCGCGCTGGACTTTTTTGCCCGCCGGGGGTATGGTATAATAGATAAGTATAGTATAGTCCGCCGGCCGCGCCCCGTCAAAGCGGCGGCCCGTTTTTTCCACCATACCCCGCCCAGGTAAACCCAGCGTAAACTCCGGCCCGGCCCGGCTGGATTTGGCGCCCCTGCCAGAGAGAGGAGACCGGCGGCCCTCAATTTCAGGCAGTCTGCCCAGAGACGGGTTTACGCTGAGTTTACCTTCGGCGGCTATCCTGTAGAGGATGCAGAATGACCGCATCCTCGATCCCAGAGGAACGGAGGAATCCATGATTATGAGACGAAGAATCGCCCTGCTGCTGGCCGTGCTGGCCGCGGTGAGCACCCTGACGGTCCCGGCTGCGGCCGCGGAGCGGGAGGAGGAGCCCGCCGCCCAGGAGACGGTGGGGGAGGAGGCCGCCCAGACAGGGGCGGATACCCCGGAGGAGGGGGAGACCGCCCCGGAGGACGGGGAGGAGACTCAGGAGCCCGCGCCGGAGCCCGACCCGGAGGGGACGGTGAGCTGGGCCAACCTGGACGACCGCATCCGGGCGGAGAGCCTGAACGCCCGGATCTTGATCGAGAACATCACCGGCATCGAGGACATCGACTACGACCTGATGTACGAGGACCTGCGCCGCCAGCTCAACGACATCGCCAAGGCCCAGTGGATGATGATCCTCATGGGGGCCGGCCAGGCCGCCGACGCCCTGGACCAGAGCTATGACTCCCTGCGGGACGTGTTCGAATCCATCAAGGACGGGGAGCTCCAGGCGGACAACGCCGACGTGGTCTGGCAGCTGGAGGACACCGTGAATCAGGTGGTCTCCGGGGGCGAGACCCTGTACATCACACTGGTGGGCCTGGAGCAGCAGGCCGCCGACGGCCAGCGGGGGCTGGACGCCCTGGACCGGAGCCTGGAGGAGCTGCACCTGCGGGAGCAGCTGGGCCAGGTGTCCCGGCAGACGGTGGCCGAGGTGGAGCAGACCCGCGCCGAGACGGTCAGCCAGCTCAGCACCCTGGACGCCAACATCCGCCAGCTGAAGGTCCAGCTCCAGAACCTGATCGGCGAGGACCCCACCGGGGAGATCGCCCTGGGGGCCCTGCCCACCCAGGAGGAGATGGCGTGGGAGGCCCCCGACTATGAGGCCGACCTGGAGGCCGCCAAGGCGGCCAGCTGGACCCTGCGCAGCGCCCAGCTCACCCTGGACGACGCCAAGGAGACCTGGGACGACGCCAAGTCGGACTACCGGGGGGCCAGCAAGCAGTACCTGTACCAGCAGGCGGAGCACACCTGGAACGCCGCCCAGCTCACCTACCAGTCCACGGTCCAGAACTTCGAGACCGGCTTCAAGAGCCTCTACGACTCCCTGGCCAACTACGAGCAGGTGCTGGAGAACGCTCAGTCCGCCCTGGTGTGGAAGCAGACCCTGCTGAACACCGCCCAGACCCGGTACCAGCTGGGCCAGATCTCCCACAACGAGGTGCTCACCGCCCAGGACGACGTGGCCGCCGCCCAGTCCGCGGTGGACAGCGCCTGGCGGGACCTGTTCTCCGCCCGGAACAGCTACCGCTGGGCGGTGGAGACCGGGCTGATGACCAGCGCCCAGGGATAAGCGGCGGGAGAGCCCGCCGGACCGGAAGAACTGTCGGAACAGACGGGCGGCCCAAGGCCGCCCCTACCCCAATGAAAGGATGGAATACGCCCCATGAAGCGCAAACTTTCCGCTCTGCTGTGCTGCGTCCTGGTGCTGGCCCTGGCCGGCTGCCAGGAAGAGGTGGAGGAGCCCCTGCTGGACCCCACGGTGACCGTGGAGGCCACCGCCGCCCAGACCGGCGACCTGAGCACCCAGAGCACCTATATCGGCACCATCTCCGCCGAGGGCACCGCCAGCGTGGTGGCCATGGTGTCCGGCAACGTGGAGCAGGTGGCCGTGGCGGCGGGAGACACCGTCTCCGCCGGCGACCTGCTGTGCCGCTTTGACGACGAGAGCGCCCGGCTCACCCTTCAGAACGCCCAGGCGGCGGTGAACAGCGCCCGGGAGACCTACAACAGCGCTGTGGCCAACTACGGCGGCAGCGACCTGACCCTGCTCCAGGAGCAGCTGCGCCTGGCCCAGGACAACTACGACGACACCCAGGCCCTGCTGGCCATCGGCGCCGCCTCCCAGGCGGAGGTGGACCAGGCCTATCAGGCCCTCCTGTCCGCCCAGGCCGGTGTGGAGGCCGCCCGGGCCTCCCTGAGCTCCGCCCAGGCGGGCATCCAGTCCGCCCAGGTGGGGGTGGCCTCCGCCCAGTACCAGCTGTCCCTGTACAACCTCACCGCCCCCATCTCCGGGGTGGTGGAGGCGGTGAACGTCACCGAGAACAACTTCACCGCCTCGGGCACCGCCGCCTTTGTCATCTCCAACGGCACCAACAAGACGGTGACCTTCTATGTCACCGACTCGGTGCGGAAGACCCTCACCCCCGGACAGGCGGTGACGGTGAACTACAACGGCCAGACCTATTCCGGTGCGGTCACCGAGATCAGCGGTGTGGTCAACGCCCAGGTGGGCCAGTTCCAGGTGAAGGCGGTCATCGACGGGGCCCAGGACCTGCCCGACGGCCTGTCGGTGGAGCTGACCACCACCGCCCACCAGGCGGTGGGAGCGGTGCTGGTGCCCAGCGACGCCATGTTCTTTGAAAACGGCGTGGCCTATGTGTACCTGCTCCAGGACGGGACCGCCGTGCGCGCCGATGTGACCATCGGCCTGTACACCGAGGACCAGGTGGCGGTCACCGCCGGCCTGACCCCCGGGGACCAGGTGATCACCACCTGGTCGTCCACCCTGCGGGACGGGGCCGCCGTCCAGCTGGCCGGCCAGGAGGACCAGGAGACCGCCCCGGAGGAGACGGCGCCGGAGGACAGCTCCGCCGCCGGTTCCGCCTCCGCCCCCCAGGCCAGCGCCAGCGCCTCCGCCTCCTCCCCGGAGGCGGGCAGTGAAGAGGCGGAGGGATAAGGGACCATGAAGTTTATCCAATTAGTGCTGCGCCGCCCCATGTCGGTCATCTGTCTGATCCTGGGCGTGGTGGTCTTCGGCTCTGCCTCCCTGCGCAGTATGCCTCTGGAGTACATGCCCGACATGGAGATGCCCATGGAGCTGGTGATGATCACCTGGCCGGGGGCGGACGCGGACAGCGTGGACCGGCTGCTCACCCAGCCCCTGGAGGAGGAGTGCGAGTCCCTGTCCGACCTGGACAGCCTGAACGCCTACTCCTCGGAGAACTACACCATGCTGCAGCTGACCTACCACTACGGCACGGACATGAACGACGCCTACTCCGATCTGAAGAGCGCTATAGACAACCTGATGCCCTCCCTGCCGGAGGACTGCCAGGACCCCATGATCATGGAGATCAGCGCCGACGCCCTGGGCACCATGATGATCTCCGCCACCGCCCCCGAGGGCATCGACGTGGCCGACTACCTGGAGGAAGAGGTGGTCCCCGCCCTGGAGAACATCGGCGGCGTGGCCCGGGTGGAGCTGTCCGGCGCCCAGGACAAGTATTTACGCATCGTCCTGGACGAGGCCGCCCTGCAGCAGTACGGCCTGTCCATCTCCACCGTGGGGGCGGCCATCGCGGCGGCGGACTTCGATATGCCCGTGGGCAGCGTGACCCTGGGCTCCCAGGACATCGCACTGGGGGTGTACGGCAATGTGGAGGTCAACCCCAGCTTTCGGGACCTGCCCATCCAGACTCCCTCCGGGCAGACGGTGATGCTGGAGGACATCTGTACCTTCTTCAACCTGTATGAGGAGGAGGCCGACACCGTCAGCCGCTATAACGGCGAGGAGAGCGTCATGCTCACCGTCACCAAGCAGGATTCCGCCTCCACCATGGAGGTGTGCAATGCGGTCCAGGACGTGCTGGACCAGTACAGCGTGAACGGCGTGGGCTTCCAGGTCACCTACAGTGAGGGGGACAGCATCCTGGAGACCCTGGGGGAGATCCTCAACACCCTGATCACCGGCGTCATCCTCACCATGCTCATCCTGTTTATCTTCTTCGGTGACCTGAAGGCCAGCTTGATCGTGGGCATCAGCATGCCCCTGTCCATCCTGCTGGCGGTGATCCTCCTCAGCTTCGCCGGCTTCAACATCGACCTGATGACCGGCTCGGCCCTGATCATCGCCATCGGCATGATCGTGGACAACTCCATCGTCATCCTGGAGAGCTGCATGCGCGCCAAGGAGGACGGCCTGGAGTTCCGGGAGGCCGCCGCCGTGGGCACCTCCACCATGCTCATGTCCATTCTGGCGGGCACCCTCACCACCGTGGTGGTGTACATCCCCATGGCCCTGGCCGAGGGGCTGGTGGGCATGATGATGGCCCCCCTGAGCTGGACAATCTTCCTGACCCTGCTCTGTTCCTTCCTGTCCGCCGTGGTGGTGGTCCCCCTGGCCTTCGTCTGGCTCAAGCCCCGGTCCAAGGACGAGCTGATCACCAACCGCATCCTGGGCCGGTTCAAGGCCTTCTACCGCCGTGTCCTGCCCCGGCTGCTGCGCCACCCGGGACGGGTGGTGTCCGTGGGTGCGGCCTGCTTCCTGGCGGCCATCCTGCTCTTGTCTCAGATGGAGTTCGTCCTGATGCCCAGCAACTTTGACGGCAGCATCACCGTCAGCGCCACCTTCCGCTCCGGCACCAAGGTGGAGGTGATGAACGAGCGGGTGCGGGATCTGGAGGAGGCCCTGCTGGCCGACGAGAACTTTGACAGCGTCACCCTGGACCTGTCGGGCAGTACCGCCTCCTTTACCGCCTACGCCAGGGAGGATGCCCCCCGCTCCAGCGAGGAGGCGGTGGAGGAGTACACCAGCCGCTTCGGCAGCGTGCCCGACATGGACGTGGCCGTCGCGCCCACCGGCACCATGGATATGAGCAGCTTTATGAGCAGCAACAGCAAGGACGTGGTGCTCCTGTCCAACGACATGGACTCCCTGCGGGAGGCGGCGGTTCTGGTGGAGGACGCCATGGCCCAGGTGCCCGGCATCATCCGCATCGACAACCCCTTCAACTCCAGCCAGTCTAAGGGCCGCATCGTCATCGACTCCCAGAAGGCCATGGCCCTGGGCACCTCCGAGTCCCAGGTGGCCATGCAGATCTACTACCTGCTGGAGGGGCTCAACGCCGCCTCGGTCACCTATGACGACACGGAGTACGACGTGATCCTGGAGTACCCCGAGGGCAAGTATGACGACGTCACCGCCCTGCTGGACTACTCCATCACCACCCAGACGGGCCAGCGGGTGGCCCTGCGGGACATCTCCGACGTGGAGTATGTCACCACCCTGCCCACCATCACCCGGCAGGACGGCCAGTACAGCCTGACCCTCACCGCCACCACCACCGACACCGCCAAGTACGACGCCCCCAAGGCCATCGATGCCGCCGTGGCCCAGCTCTCCCTGCCCCAGGGGGTGACCCTGGGCATCGGCATGATGGACCAGAGCACCGCCGACGGCCTGGAGAGCATGACCCTGGCCATTCTGGCCGGCGCCTTCCTGGTCTTCCTGGTGATGGCCATCCAGTTTGATTCCCCCCGCCTGTCCATCATGGTCATGATGTGCATTCCCTTGAGCCTCATCGGCTGTGTGGGCCTGGTGTTCCTCACCGGGCGGCCCATGAGCATCGTGGGCCTGATGGGTTTCCTGATGCTCATCGGCGTGGCGGTAAACAACGGTATCTACCTGGTGGACGGCACCAACCAGCTGCGGCAGACCATGCCCCTGGGGGAGGCCCTGGTGGAGGCGGGCACCACCCGCCTGCGCCCCATCCTGATGACCACCCTCACCACCATCATCTCCATGGTGCCCATGATGTTCTCCACCGACAGCGGCATGGGCATGATGAAGGACATGGCGTACGTGATGGTGGGCGGCCTGATCGCCTCCACCATTCTGGCCATGTTCCTGATGCCCGCTTTCTACCTGCTCATCCGGCGGGAGAACCTGGACGGCACCAAGAAGGGCCGCAGGCACAAAAAGCAGATCGAAGCCGGAGCGGCCCAGCCCTGAACCAGCAATAAGGAGCCGCCTCCCCCCGTTTTGGGGAGAGGCGGCTTTCTCTGTGTGGGATTTTGGAAAAGGCGGCTACGGCAGATCCACCCGCACGCCGCACACCAGGATGTAGTCCACCTGGGCGGGGTCGATGACCCGGGGGGCGATGAGGTTGCTGTTTTCGGCGTATTGGAATGTCTTCTGCACATAGGGGATGCCGTGGTAGGTTTCACTGCTGACCCCATCCCGGCACACGGAACCGCCTAGCCCGGTTTCAGGCGTCTCCACAGTGGTGCCGTCCTTCATCACCAGAGTCGTTTCCAATGCGTCCCAGCATTCAAACCAGTTGTCGGGATCGGAGGAGACGGGGATCGCGGTCCCGGCCGCCTCTGCTGCTGCCCGGCCGTGGTGGTCGTAGCAGGAGCCGCCCTCGATGCGCACGGTGGTGGACAATGGGGTAATTTCCACCTGAGTCAGGGTGGCCGTCCCGTCCCGATAGGGGATTTCCAAGCCGGGCGCCAGACGGACGGCCTGGTCCGGGTAGTCCAGGACCACATTCTCAAAGACCCAGGCGTGGTCCTGAATAGCTCCCGTCACATCCCCCTTGTGGAGTACCGCCTGGTCTGTACACGGATCGCTCCACCAGCAGTCCACGATGGTTTCCAGGGTCAGATCCACGCTTTTTCCCCGCAGTGTCCCATCGTGGACCCCCAGGTCCAGGCAGAAGGAGATGCGGTTGTCCTGGGGATTGCTGTCAGGAATCGGGCTCAGGCTGCCTCCGCAGGTGCCGGAAATGCCTGTGGGAAGTTTCAAATCGAAATATGAGTAGAGATAGCCGCCGTTGGGAGCTTCTAGGACAGTCCCCTCCGGTGCGGTCACATCCACCCACAAGTATACGTTGGCATCATCCCCGATGCAGTCGGTGAGGGACACCGTCCAGCCGTTGTAGGTCTCGCTGCGGTTGAGCTGATAGAGGCCCTCCGCCAGGGTGCTCTGGTCCTCGGGGGTGCGGGTCTCAAAGTAGCCCATCAGGCCGCCCCCCACGGCGGCGGCCAGGGCCCCGGTGGTGAGGGCGGCTGCCACGGCCACCCCGATGATGAGGCGGTGGCTGGTGTGCCGGATGGCGCGTTTGGTGGAATCCTTCATGTTGTCCTCCTGTTCCGCCGCCTTCAGCAGGCGGGCTGTCATCTGTTCCTTTTCTTCCTGGGTAAAGAAGACGGGGTCGAAGGAATGTCTCAGATCAACCATGCTCATACACCTCCAATTCCGTCCGCAGGCGTTTTCTGGCCCGGCTGAGCCGCTGCCGGGCGGCGGCGTAGGTACAGCCGCACAGCCTGGCGGCCTCCTCCAGGGAGTAGCCCTCCACGTAGAACAGATAGACCAGGACCCGCTCCTGGGGCGGGAGCCCCTCCACCGCCTGCCACACCGGGTGCTCCTCCCCGGGGACCGGGGCGGCCACCCGCTCCGCCTCCTCCAGAGGGGCGGTGCGGCGGAAGCGGCTGCTCTTCAAGATGTCCTTGCAGGCGTTGATGGCGCACCGCAGGACGAAGGCCCGCTCGTGCTCGGGGCTGTCAAAGCTGCGCTGTTCCACCAGCAGGGTGAGAAAGATGTCCTGGCAGATGTCCTGGGCGTCGGCCCGGCTCAGAGACCAGGCCGCGCACACCCGCAGGATCGGGTCTGCATAGGTGCGGACAAAGCGCTCCGCCTGGTCCGGCTGTGTCCATTCCGTCATGGCCCCGCCCTCCTTTCAACCGGTACACGACCCAGAGGCGGGATTTGTGACCGGGTTCCCCGCCATTGACAGCGGGGCGGGAAAAACTGTACAATACAAGTCAAGCAGTCCAATTGCGCGGGCCGCCGGAGGCGGCCCGGATGGGAGGGAGCGCGCATGTTTCCCTGGCACACCTTTCTCACCTATGTGGTGATCACCGCCGCCACCCCGGGGCCCAACAACATCATGTCCATGTCCAACGCCAGCCGCCTGGGCTTCCGGCGGGCCCTGCCCTTCAACTTCGGCGTCTGGGCGGGCTTCTCCGCCGTCATGGTCCTGTGCACCCTGTTCTGCACCGCCCTGTCCGCCCTGATCCCCGCGCTCCACACGCCCATGCTGGTGCTGGGGGCGGCCTATCTGCTCTATCTGGCCTGGGGGACCTTCCGCAGCACCGGGGACATCCGGGAGAGCCAGGCCCGGGACGGCTTCCTGGCCGGGCTGCTTCTCCAGTTCGTCAACGTAAAGATCTATCTGTACGGCATCCTGTCCATGGAGGTGTACATCCTGCCCTATTACCAGGGGCGGCCGGCGGTGCTGCTGGCCTTCGCCCTGCTGCTGGCCCTCATCGGCTTCGCCTTCAACCTGTGCTGGGCCGCCTTCGGGTCGGCCTTCCGCCTGCTGTTCTCCCGGCACGCCCGGGGGGTGAATACGGTGATGGCCCTGCTGCTGGTGTACTGCGCCGTCTCCCTGTTTTTCTGACGTCAGACGCCCCGCAGCTCCACCTGCTCCACATAGGGCCGGACCAGGTCTCCGAAGGAGGCCAGCGTCTCCCGGTCCCAGGGGTGGAGGCCCGCCTGGAGCACCGAGTCCCGGTCCACAAAGCTCTGGAGGAAGTACCGCCGGGCCCCGGCGATCCAGGGGCCGATGGCCCGGAAGCTGTCCGCGTCGTGGAACTCCCGCACCACCGTGGTGCGGAACTCGTAGTCTACCGTCCCCCGGAGGAGGAGGGACACGCTCTCCCGGAAGGGGGCAAGGTCCAGGCCGGGTACCCCCGCCGTCTCCCCATACCGCTCCGGGCTGTTTTTGATGTCCATGGCCACATAGTCCACCAGCCCTGCCTCCAGCAGGGCGCGCAGCCGCTCCGGCCGCCCCCCGTTGGTGTCCAGCTTCACCGGATAGCCCAGCTCCTTGATCCGGGAGAGCAGCTGCGGCAGCTCCGGGCGGAGGAGGGGCTCCCCGCCGGTGACGCACACTCCGTCCAGCAGGCCCCGGCGCTTGTCCAGAAAGGCCAGCAGCGCCCCGTCGTCCAGCTCCGCCGGCATGGGGCCCGCCACCAGGCCGCTGTTGTGGCAGAAGGGGCAGCGCAGATCGCACCCCCCCAGAAAGACCGTGCAGGCTACCTTGCCGGGGTAGTCCAGCAGGGTCATTTTTTGCAGTCCCTGAATGTCCATGTGCTTGTCCTCCTGGCGCGTTTTTCTTCCATTGTAGGTCCGGGCGGCGGGGCTGTCAACGGAAAGGGGCGGGGGAGGGGAGAAATCCATCAAAATTCCCCGTTGTTCCCCAGGCGGGAAGATGGTAGAATAAAAAGAACGATTTTTCTACCCGAGAAAAGGAGAGGTTCCCATGCTGTACGCCGTCCTTGTGGCAGCCCTGGTGGCCCTGGACCAGCTGGTCAAATATCTGGTGGTCCAGCAGATCCCCCTGGGGGAGCACGTGCCCTTTCTGCCCCACCTGCTGGACCTGACCTATGTGGAGAATACGGGGGCCGCCTTCTCCATGTTCTCCCAGCACACCTGGGTGCTCACCCTGATCTCCCTGGTGCTGTCGGTGGTGCTGGCGGTGGGGGTGTTCAAGCCTCTGTTCCGCCACCCCTTCGGGCGCACTGCCCTGGCCCTGCTGCTGGCGGGGGCGGTGGGCAACCTCATCGACCGGGTCCTCCAGGGCTATGTGGTGGACATGTTCCACGTGTTGTTCATGGAGTTCGCCGTCTTTAATGTGGCCGACATCTGCGTGGTGGTGGGGGGCTTCGCCGCGGTGATCTACTACCTGTTCTTCTATGAAAAGCTGGAGGGCGGGCCCAAGGAGCCCGAGAACTCCCAGGAGGGACGGGCATGACGCCCCCCCTGATCCTCACCCCGGAGGCGGGGGGCGAGCGGCTGGACGCCTTCCTGGCCCGCAGCGTGGAGGGGCTCACCCGCTCCGCCGCCCAGCGGCTGCTGGAGGAGGGGCTGGTGACCAGCGGGGGCCGTCCCCTGAAAAAGAGCGAAAAGACAGCCCCCGGCGTCCCCGTGGAGGTGGTTCTCCCGGAGCCGGAGCCGGTGGACGTCCGTCCCCAGAACATCCCTCTGGACGTGGTGTACGAGGACGGGGACGTGATCGTGGTGAACAAGCCGGTGGGCATGGTGGTCCACCCCGCTCCTGGCCACCCGGACGGCACCCTGGTCAACGCCCTGCTGTACCACTGCGGGAGCTCCCTGTCCGGCATCAACGGGGAGCTGCGGCCGGGCATCGTCCACCGCATCGACCGGGACACCTCCGGCCTCATCATCGCGGCGAAAAACGACAGGGCCCACCTGGCCCTGGCGGAGCAGCTCCAGGACCACTCCCTGGCCCGGGTATACGAGGCGGTGGCGGTGGGCAATTTCCGGGAGGACTCGGGCACGGTGGACGCCCCCATCGGCCGCCACCCGGTGGACCGGAAAAAGATGGCGGTGGAGCCCCGGAACGGCCGGCCGGCGGTGACCCACTGGCGGGTGCTGGCCCGCTACCCCGGCCATACCCATGTGGAGTGCCGCCTGGAGACCGGCCGCACCCACCAGATCCGGGTCCATCTGGCCTCCATCGGCCACCCCCTTTTGGGGGACACGGTGTACGGGGCCAAAAAGCCCGTCCCCGGCCTGGCCGGCCAGTGCTTACACGCCCGAAAGCTGATGTTCCGGCATCCGAGGACCGGGGAGCGGGTGGAGCTGGAGTGCCCCCTGCCCGGCTGGTTCCAGGAGGTGCTGGACAAGCTGGCACGGATGTCTCGATAAACAAAACAGCGGCGCGGAACCACACCGGTTCCGCGCCGCTGAGCTTAACAAGAGGGGCCTTGCGGTAAGGATGGAGCCGTTTCGATCCCGCTGTACAAATGCAAGTTTGCTTCGTTCGTCGCGCAGTTTGAGGAAACAGGGGATTGGTTGTATTAGATAATTATCCCCCTCACTTTTTGGCTGAAATGTCCAGATTGCAAAGGCTATTTTGTTCTGTTATACTGAAAATGACTTCTTGGACGCGGCCGTTTTTTTGAAAGGAGGACAGAAGATAAATTCATTTTCCCGCTGCCGGCCGCCGTTCCGTCGGCTCAACCATACAACCGTTGTTGAAAGGAGTGGCAATATGAATTGGAACCGCACCCGCAAATGGACCGGCCTGTTGCTGTCCGGTGCTGTACTGAGCAGTCTGCTGGTCACCTCTTCTCTGGCCGCGGGATCCGACGCCTCTCTGGAGTTCCAATATCCAGAGGATGTGGACCCCGCGGAGGTCACCCTCACGGTGTACGAGGGCTATCCCGCCTCCAGCGGAGAGGAGGCAGTGACCGCGCTGCCCCAGGTGTCCCAGAACTCCGACGGCAGCTTTGTCCTCAGCGAGCCCGGCACCTACTGCTACTGGGTCCGGGGAGACGGCTACTACAACGTGTGCAAGATCTTCAACGTGACGCAGGAGGACCTGGCAGACGGAACGGTGGAAATGACAGTGGAGACCGGGAAAATGGCTTATACCGGTTATGAGCCCACCGCTCCAAACCTGACGAATGTCCCCGCCGGCTATGCACAGGGAGCCGCAGATACTGTGCTGATCCTCTGGCCAGACGAGATTCTGGAGCATTTTACCACAGACAGCCTGGCAAACTATTCAGAATATGACACCCCCTTCTTCACAGAAGAACGCGCCGACCACGAGTTCACCTCTCAGGAGGAGATGATGGACTATCTGGAGGCGAAGGATGCCGCCGAGGCAGACATGTATCTCTATAACCTGGGTATGACCCCGGCCTACCAGTATGAAATGCCCATCGCGGTGTTCACCGCTACGGACCTCTCGTCCGCCGCCTCTCTGGAGGAGGCCGGGGAGCTGGTGTCTGCCAACGGAAAGCTCACTGTCTGGATCCAGGCGCAGATCCACCCCAACGAGCCCGCCGCCGGCGAGGCCGCGCTTGTCATGGTCTCCGATCTGTGCGGAAGCTATGGCGACACTGTCCTGGATGACATCAACGTAGTGGTCGTCCCCCGCATCAATCCGGACGGGTCCTACTTGTTCACCCGGGCCACCTACCAGGGCTTTGACATGAACCGGGACCATATGGCCCTGAAGGCCCCGGAGCTGGCCTATCTCCACACCGCCTACCGCTACTTTATGCCCGAGGTCGCCATTGATTTCCATGAATTTGGATTCTACGGCGTCACAGAAGACGGCTATATGCGCAACGCGGACGACCTCCAGGTCACCCCCGCCACCAGCCTGAACGACGACGCGCTTGTGACCCAGCTGGGGCTGGAGGCGGTGGACGCACTGCATCACGCCGCGGAAGATTCCGGCCTGCGGGTCTACCACTATGGCATTACGGTCAACAATCCCATTGGACGGGCCTACTACGGGCTCTATAACTCTCTCTCCGTCCTCGTTGAGACCCGGGGCATCGGCGCCGGCACCACCAATTTCGAGCGCCGGGTGTACTCCCAGCAGCTGTCCGCCCACTCCATAATCGACTACGCGGTCGCCAACGACGACGCGATCAATGAGGCCGTGTCCGACGCCCGCCTTCAGGTGATCGCAGACGGCGAGACCTTCAATTCCGACGACATTGTGGTGCTGCACCAGGTGGCCTCCGGCGCCACCCAGTCTGCCACCCCCCTGACCCGCTATCAATACAGTGTGGACGGCAGTGATACAAAGACCTCCTCCGCCACGCTCGCCATCAATGATACTGTAATCCGCAGCCGGATCCGTCCCACCGCCTATGTCATCCCCAAGGACATTCCCAACGCGGAGAAGATCCTGTACATCCTGGATAACCAGGGGGCGGAATACTATGAGCTGGCTCCCGGCTCCACCGCCGATCTGAAGCAGTATTACTATATGGGCGAGTACACCTACGAGGGCAGCAGCAAGGGCTTTACCGCCGACCTGCGGGAGGAGACCGCTGTTACCTTTGATCAGGGCGCATATGTCATCCCCATGGATCAGGTCTCCGGCAATGTGATCGCTATGACCATGGAGCCCGATGTCAATGACTCCAACGGCTACGACGGCACACTGGTGCAGTACGGCTTGGTTTCTTACGACGAGACCACCATGAACTTCCCCATTTACCGCTATGAGGGGAACGACCCCAGAACTACCCTGGTGAGCAACGCCCCCGAAACTCCGGCGGAACCGGAAACTCCCGCGGAACCCGAGGTTCCGGACGAATCCCAGACGGAATCCCCCGCCCAGCCTGACGATCCCGCCGCCTCCAGCAGCTACACCGTGCGGTCCGGCGACTGCCTGTGGAACATCGCCCGGCAGGAACTGGGCTCCGGCACCCTGTGGGAGACCATTTATGAGGCCAACCGGGACCAGATTGCCGACCCCAACCGCATCCAGATCGGGCAGATCCTGGTGATCCCCGGCATCTGAACAGGCGCTCTCCTCTTGGCAGAAGGTCAAGCGGCGCGGAACCACACCGGTTCCGCGCCGCTGTTTTGTTTATTTTGGATTTCTACGCCGGGCCGCCTTCAGCCGGGCCATGGCCCGAGCCAGGGCAGCCTTGGAGTTGTAGTAGTCCCGCACGCTGAGCTTCTGTTTAAGGCGCTCCTCCGCCCGCTCCCGGGCGGCCTCGGCCCGCTTCAGATCGATGTCCTCGGGGCGCTCGGCGGCGGACACCAGGACCATCACCCGGTCGGGCATGATCTCGGTGAGCCCCTGGCCCACCACCGCGTAAGTCCACTCCCCGCTCTGACGGAACCGCAGCTCCCCGGGGACCACGGCGGTGGCGATGGGCTCATGGCCCGCCTCCACGCCAAGGGAGCCGTCCAGGGCGGGGAGGACCAGGGCCTCCGCCTCCCCGATGAAGAACTGCTTATCCGGGGTGACGATCTCCAGGTGGAAGGTCTTCTTGGACCCCCGGGCCTGTGCCGCTTCCGCCACTTAGATCACCCCCATGTCCCGGGCCTTCTTGCGCACCTCGTCCACGTCGCCGGTCATGCTGAAGGCGGCCTCGGGCAGGTGGTCCAGCTCGCCTCCCAGGATGGCCTCGAAGGAGCGCAGGGTGTCCTCCAGCTTCACGAAGCGGCCCTCCAGGCCGGTGAAGGTCTGGGCCACCGAGAAGGGCTGGGAGAAGAACTGCTGCACCCGGCGGGCCCGCTCCACCGCCTGCTTGTCGTCCTCGCTGAGTTCCTCCATACCCAGGATCGCGATGATGTCCTGGAGCTCCCGGTAGCGCTGCAAGAGCTCCTGCACCGCCCGGGCGATCTTGTAGTGGCGCTCCCCCACCACGTCGGGCTCCAGAATCCGGGAGGTGGACTCCAGGGGGTCCACGGCGGGGTAGATGCCCTGCTCCACGATCTTCCGGGACAGCACGGTGGTGGCGTCCAGGTGGGTGAAGGTGGTGGCGGGAGCGGGGTCGGTGAGGTCGTCGGCGGGGACGTACACCGCCTGCACCGAGGTGATGGCCCCGCTCTTGGTGGAGGTGATGCGCTCCTGGAGGGCGCCCATCTCGTTGGCCAGGGTGGGCTGATAGCCCACGGCGGAGGGCATGCGGCCCATGAGGGCGGACACCTCGCTGCCCGCCTGGACATAGCGGAAGATGTTGTCGATGAACAGCAGCACGTCCTGGTGCTCCTGGTCCCGGAAGTACTCGGCCATGGTCAGCCCAGTGAGGGCCACCCGCATGCGGGCTCCGGGGGACTCGTTCATCTGGCCGAACACCAGGGCGGTCTTAGAGATGACGCCGGACTCGGTCATCTCCCGCCACAGGTCGCTGCCCTCCCGGGTGCGCTCCCCCACGCCGGTGAAGATGGAGTAGCCCCCGTGCTGGGTGGCGATGTTGTGGATGAGCTCCTGGATGAGGACGGTCTTGCCCACTCCGGCGCCGCCGAACAGGCCGATCTTGCCGCCCCGGGCGTAGGGGGCCAGCAGGTCGATGACCTTGATGCCCGTCTCAAACAGGTCCACCACGGGGCGCTGGTCGGCAAAGCTGGGGGGCTGGCGGTGGATGGACCACCGCTCCTGGGCGTCCACATCCCCCTTGCCGTCAATGGGGTCCCCCAGCACGTTGAACATGCGGCCCAGCACCCCCTCCCCCACGGGGACGGAGATGGGACCGCCCATGGAGTGGACCTGGAGCCCCCGGCCGATGCCCTCGCTGGGGGAGAGCATGAAGCAGCGCACGGTGTCCCGGCCCACATGCTGGGCCACCTCCATGACCCGTTTTTGTCCTCCGGCCTCCAGCCACAGGGCGTCCTGAATGGAGGGGAGCTCCCCCTGGGGGAACTGTACGTCAATGACAGGGCCCTGGACCTGGGCCACCGTCCCTTTGCATTCCTTTGACATGGTTACCACACCTTTCCTCAACTCCGGGCATTCTGCGCGCCGCCGGCGATCTCGGTGATCTCCTGGGTGATGGCCGCCTGGCGGGCCCGGTTATAGGTGAGGGACAGCTTTTTGAGCATATCCCGGGCGTTGTCGCTGGCCGACTCCATGGCGGTCATACGGGCGCTCTGCTCGGAGGAGAAGGCCTCCACCAGGGCCCCGAACACCATCCCCCGCACATAGCCGCTGGGGACAATGGCGTTCAGCACCGCCTCCGGGGAGGGGAGATAGGTCACCGGGGGTAGCACCGGCCCGCCCTTGGGGGGCTCCCAGGGGAAATTTTCCCGCACCAGGGGGAGGAGGGTCTGCTCCCGCACCTCCAGCCGGAGGGCGGAGACCATCTCCGTATAGAGGATACGCACCTCGTCCAGCTCCCGGTCCAGGAACTGCTGTACCAGCTCGTCGCTGATGTCCCGGGCCCGACTCATAGTGGGGTTTTGGACCACATAGGAGAAGTCCTCCTCAAAGGGGATGTCCCGCTCCTGGAAGTAGGCCCGGCCCACTAGGCCCACCACGAACAGCTTGGGGTGGGCCGTCTCCCGGAGACGGCGCTCTGCCAGCTTGAGCACGTTGTGGTTGTACGCCCCCGCCAGCCCCTTATCGCCGCTGAGGACCACGTAGCCCACCTTCCGCTGCTCCGGCGGAATCTCCGGCCGCCGGTCCAGAAAGTCGTGACTCAGCTCCGGGGAGCGGTGGAGAATGTCCGCGATGGTGGTGTGCATCTTGGTGAAATAGGGGGCCGCCTGCTCCAGCTGTGCCTTGGCCTTGCGCAGGTTGGAGGAGGCGATGAGATACATGGCGTTGGTGATCTTCAAAGTCTGTTCCACGCTCTTCATGCGGGTGCGGATCTCCTTGGTGCTGGCCATGGGGACTTCCTCCTCTCTAAAATGTTGGTTTGTGTTTTTGGCGGGACGATGACCAGAAAGTTCTGTGATTTCGCCGTCAGAGATAAGTTGCTTTTCTTACGGACCCGGTCCCGGCGGCGACCTTCTTTTTCCGTGGCGAAAAAGAAGGCAAAACGCCACCGGGATTCGCTCCGAGGAGCACCGTTCCGGTGCTCCAAGTCGCTGCACCCCGGACCCCATTACGGGGGACGCGTACCTGTCAGGTTTTGCAATATTTCCGGCGC
>CASEKM010000022.1 GCA_949288405.1 uncultured bacterium
GAGAGCCTTGCCTCTCTCTGCATACTCCTTCTTTGGCCGCTACATGACCCAAACCCGGCGTATGCTTGACGCATAGCCGGCTTTCTCGACAAGCTGAGCCCCGGTCCTTAGGACCGGGGCTGTTTTGCGTTTATTGAATTACTGTCTCACGATGCCTCAGCCGCGGGGGTTCTTGATGGCAGCCTGAGCGGCAGCCAGACGGGCGATGGGCACACGGAAGGGGGAGCAGGACACGTAGTCCAGCCCGGTGTTGTGGCAGAACTCCACGGAGGAGGGATCGCCGCCGTGCTCGCCGCAGATGCCCAGCTTCAGGTCGGGGCGGGTCTGGCGGCCCAGCTTGGCAGCCATCTCGATGAGACGGCCCACGCCGGTCTGGTCCAGACGGGCGAAAGGATCGGACTCGTAGATCTTCTTCTCGTAGTAGGCGTCCAGGAACTTGCCGGCGTCGTCGCGGGAGAAGCCGAAGGTCATCTGGGTCAGGTCGTTGGTGCCGAAGGAGAAGAACTCGGCCTCCTTGGCGATCTCGTCGGCGGTGAGGGCGGCGCGGGGGATCTCGATCATGGTGCCCACCTTATAGGTCATGTCGGACCCGGCGGCCTTAATGATCTCGTCGGCGGTGGCCACCACCACGCTCTTCACGTACTTCAGCTCCTTGATCTCGCCCACCAGGGGAATCATGATCTCGGGGACCATGTGCCACTCGGGGTGCTTGGCCTGGACGTTCAGGGCGGCCTTGATGACGGCCTTGGTCTGCATCACGGCGATCTCAGGATAGGTGACGGCCAGACGGCAGCCGCGGTGACCCATCATGGGGTTGAACTCGTGCAGGCCGGCAATGATGTTCTTGATGTCCTGGACGGACTTGCCCATATCCTGGGCCAGCTGCTCGATGTCGGCCTCCTCGGTGGGGACGAACTCGTGCAGGGGGGGATCCAGGAAGCGGATGGTGATGGGCTTGCCCTCCATGGCCTCGTACATGGCCTCGAAGTCGCCCTGCTGCATGGGCTCCAGCTTCTCCAGAGCGGCCTCCCGCTGCTCCACGGTGTCGGAGCAGATCATCTGACGGATGGCGGGGATACGGTCGGCCTCGAAGAACATGTGCTCGGTGCGGCACAGGCCGATGCCCTCGGCGCCGAACTTCATGGCCTGCTTGGCGTCGCGGGGATTGTCGGCGTTGGTGCGCACGTTCATCTGGCGGTACTTGTCAGCCCAGTCCATGATGCGCTTGAACTCGCCGCCGATGGAGGCGTCCACGGTGGGGATGGCCTCGCCGTAGATGTTGCCGGTGGAGCCGTCCAGGCTCAGCCAGTCGCCCTCGTGATAGACCTTGCCGGCCAGCTCAAACTGCTTGTTGGCCTCGTCCATCTTGATAGCGCCGCAGCCGGAGACACAGCAGGTGCCCATGCCGCGGGCCACCACGGCGGCGTGAGAGGTCATGCCGCCGCGGACGGTCAGGATGCCCTGAGCGGCCACCATGCCCTCGATATCCTCGGGAGAGGTCTCCAGGCGGACCAGGACCACCTTCTCGCCCCGGTTGGCCCACTCCTTGGCGTCATCGGCGGTGAAGACGATCTTGCCGCAGGCGGCGCCGGGGGAGGCGGGCAGAGCGGTGCCCACGGGGGTGGCCTTCTTCAGGGCGTCGGGATCGAACTGGGGATGGAGCAGGGTGTCCAGGTTCCGGGGGTCGATCATGGCCACGGCCTTCTTCTCGTCGATCATGCCCTCGTCCACCAGGTCGCAGGCGATCTTCAGAGCGGCGGCGGCGGTGCGCTTGCCGTTGCGGGTCTGCAGCATATAGAGCTTGCCGTTCTCCACGGTGAACTCCATGTCCTGCATGTCGCGGTAGTGGTCCTCCAGGGTCTTGCACACCTGCTCGAACTGGGCAAAGGCCTCGGGGAACTTGTCAGCCATCTCCTGGATGGGCATGGGGGT
Source organism: uncultured bacterium (assembly GCA_949288405.1). Classification (GTDB taxonomy): domain Bacteria; phylum Bacillota; class Clostridia; order Oscillospirales; family Oscillospiraceae; genus Lawsonibacter. The sequence goes on from CASEKM010000022.1 coordinate 1,933, forward strand.
ACGCACGCCGGCCACCACGTCCTCGCCCTGGGCGTTGGTCAGGAACTCGCCCATGAGCTTCTTCTCGCCGGTGGCGGGGTTACGGGTGAAGGCCACGCCGGTGCCGCAGTCGTCGCCCATGTTGCCGAAGGCCATGGACTGCACGTTGACGGCGGTTGTTCCAGGAGCGGAACACGGCCTTGACGGCGCCCATGAGCTGATCCTTGGGGTCGGTGGGGAAGTCGGAGCCCACCTTCTCCTTGTACTCAGCCTTGAACTGCTCGGCCAGCTCCTTCAGGTCGTCGGCGGTGAGCTCCACGTCCTGGGTGACGCCGCGCTCCTCTTTCATCTTGTCGATGAGCTCCTCGAAGTACTTCTTGCCCACTTCCATGACCACGTCGGAGTACATCTGGATAAAGCGGCGGTAGCAGTCATAGGCCCAGCGGGGGTTGCCGGACTTCTTGGCCAGCACCTGCACCACGTCCTCGTTCAGGCCCAGGTTCAGGATGGTGTCCATCATGCCGGGCATGGAGGCCCGGGCTCATGCCGGGCATGGAGGCCCGGGCACCGGAGCGGACGGAGACCAGCAGGGGGTTCTCCATGTCGCCGAACTTCTTGCCGGTGATCTCCTCCAGCTTGGTGATATACTCCATGATCTGGGCCTGGATCTCGTCGTTGATCTTCTCGCCGTCCTCATAGTACTGAGTGCACGCCTCGGTGGTGATGGTGAAGCCCTGAGGCACCGGCAGGCCGATGTTGGTCATCTCGGCCAGGTTGGCGCCCTTACCGCCCAACAGCTCACGCATGTTGGCGTTGCCCTCGGAGAAGAGGTACAGATATTTGTTTGCCATTTCCTTCTCATTCCTTTCTATTGCTTGGGCGGCGGAGGGCTCCGTTCTCCGGCTTGTCCGCGTCTCATGCCGGAGCAGTCCGAAGAGGAGGCCAGCGTCCCCCGCGCCGATGGTCCGCCGGTCCCTGGGGCCGGCGGGTATCGCATCCTTCATTATACCTATTTGAAGGAAATATTGCAACTGCTTCCTGGGTATTTTTTACGTTTTTTCTCTGCCACAGGTGTAAATTTTTTCGATTCCGCTGAAAACAGTCCGATTCCCTTCCGTCCCCGGCGTACAGCCGCCCGGCGATGCAGCGTTTGGCCCGTTTTACAGCTCCACGCCGGGCCGTGCGGCGATCCCCCGGTCGTAGGGGTGGCGGAGCTTCTCCATCTCGGTGATGTAGTCCGCCCGCTCCCACAGCTCCGGAACCGGGTCCCGGCCGGTGAGGACCACCTCGCAGGACACCCGGTCCAGACAGGCGAGCACCCGCTCCAGGGGCAGCAGGCCGGTGTTCACCGCTGCGCACACCTCGTCCAGCACCAGCAGGCCGCAGGCCTCCTCCCGGGCCGCCGCCTCCGCCTGGTCCAACAGGTCCAGATAGCGCCGCCGCTCCGCCTCCCGCTCCGCCTGGGTGAGCTGAAAGGAGAACTTGATCTGCTCCGGGGCCGGGAGCAGGGTCACCTTCGGGAGCAGGGAGAGAGCGTACCGCTCGCCGCTGTCCGCCCCCTTTAAAAACTGGGCGATGACCACCGGCTTGCCCCGGCCTGCCATCCGCAGGGCCAGGCCCATGGCGGCGGTGGTTTTTCCCTTCCCGTCGCCGCAGTAGAGATGGATCATAATATTCCTCCTTGTTTCCTTGGGAAGTTTCGCAGGGGATTTCGCCGCCTGCGGGCGGCGACCTTCTTTTTCCATGGCGAAAAAGAAGGCAAAACGCCCCCGGGGACGGCTCCAGATGAGCACTTCGTGCTCATAGTCGCCTTTCCCCGGACCCCGTTGCGGGGGACGCATTCTTGATGGGTTCTGCAAAATTTCCGGCGCGCAAAATCTGAGTGACTGGTCTGAATTCCCGCCAGGCCACTGGGCCCTGGGTTTGCAAAATTTAAAATCGCTGCGATTCCAGGACTGCGCCTGACTTTGCCGAGCTAACGCTTCCGGTGCGAATCCTGGCGGGCCCTAAGCCTTCCCCCTCCAAGGGGGAAGGTGCCCCCGAAGGGGGCGGATGAGGGTGACCTCTTTGCTTGCCCCCGGCGGGAGCCCCAAGGGGCTCCCCTACTCAGACACGGAGGGTTCTCTTGCGATTCGTAGGGGAGGGGACGACTCCCCTTATCAAGGGGAGATGGCCCGAAGGGCCAGAGGGGATAGGGAATTGTCCCTCCCGCCGTATCTCGGAAATTTCCCCATACTTGGCGGGCTGGTCTGGGACCGGCCCCTGCGATAAAGGAAGAATGGCTTCGGGATACACCGTAGGGACGGCTATCAGCCGCCCGAAAGCCTTCCCCCTTCCGGGGGGAAGGTGCCGAGCACATGCGGGGCAGATGAGGGTGGGCTCCGGAATGGCAGGAACCCCTCAGCGGGCCGGCCAGTGTCCGGCCCCTACGAAAGAAAGGAACGGCTTCCGAAGTACGCCGTAGGAGCAGCCCCATGTGGCCGCCCGTCCCCCGTGGGGTATGATACCTGTAGGGCGCGGCCTCCCGGACGCGCCGTCTGCCTTCTTCTTACCTGATAAGAAAAGCAGGCCGCCCTCGGGCGGCCTGCTGAAAAGGATCAAACCGTGGTCAAAATCAGGCTCTCCCCGTCGGAGGAGACGTTGATCTGGCTGACCGGATGCTGCCAGCTGCTGATGATCCGCTCGGCGATGGCGTCCTCCAGCTCCTTCTGGATCAGGCGGCGCAGGTTCCGGGCGCCGTAGGCGGCGGAGTAGGACTTCTTCACCAGGTAGTCCAGCAGGCTGTCCTCCCAGGTGAGGGAGATGTGCTTCTCCGCCAGGGAGTCCTTCAGCTCCTTGAGCATCAGGCCGGCGATGGCCTTGAAGTTGTCCTCGGTGAGCTGGTGGAAGTAGACGATCTCGTCCACCCGGTTGATGAACTCGGGCCGCAGGAAGTCCTGGAGGGCCTTCATGGCCCGGTCCTTCCCCTGCTCGTCGGCGGTGCGGTTAAAGCCCACGGAGCCCACCTTGGTGTTGCTGCCCGCGTTGGAGGTCATCACGATGACCGTGTTTTCAAAATTCACCTTGCGGCCGTGGGCGTCGGTGATATGGCCGTCGTCCAGGATCTGCAGCAGGATGTTCAGCACATCCGGGTGGGCCTTCTCGATCTCGTCAAAGAGCACCACGGAGTAGGGCTTCCGGCGGATCTTCTCCGTCAGCTGGCCCGCCTCGTCATAGCCCACGTACCCCGGAGGGGAGCCGATGATCCGGGAGACGGCGTACTTCTCCATAAACTCGGACATATCCAGCCGGATCAGGGACTCGGGGGCGTTGAACAGGTCCTGGGCCAACTGCTTGACCAGCTCGGTCTTGCCCACGCCGGTGGAACCCACAAAGATAAAGGAGACGGGCTTGCGCTTGGGGCTGATGCCCACCCGGCCCCGGCGGATGGCGGCGGCCACCGCGTGCACCGCCTCGTCCTGGCCGATGATGTGCTGCTTCAGGCGCTCCTCCAGCTTGGACAGGCGCTCGTACTCCTGCTCCTGGATCTGGCTGGCGGGGATGTTGGTCCACAGCTCGATCACGTTGGCCAGGTGCTGGGCGGTGAGGGCGGGGACGGCCTCCTGCTGGAGCCGGTGCTGCTCCTCCTCCAGGCGCAGCTCCATGCTGCGGATGTTGGCCAGGCGGGCGTAGGCCTCCTCGGTGTCGGCGGCCATCATGACCTCCTTCTCCTTCTCCAGGTCGGCCATCTCCTTGGAGATCTCCGCCTCCCGGGCCAGGGTCTTGTTCTTCAGGTTCACATTGGAGCAGGCCTCGTCCAGCAGGTCGATGGCCTTGTCGGGGAGGTAGCGGTCGGTGATGTACCGCTCGCTCATGGTGACGGCCAGGCGGCACATCTCCGGAGAGATGGACACCTGGTGGTAGGCCTCGTAGTAGGGGGCCACCCCCTCCATGATCTTCACGCTGTCCTCAATGGAGGGCTCCTCCACGATGACCGGCTGGAAGCGGCGCTCCAGGGCGGTGTCCTTCTCGATGTGCTTGCGGTACTCGTTGAGGGTGGTGGCGCCGATCACCTGCAGCTCCCCACGGCTCAGGGCGGGCTTGAGGATGTTGGCGGCGTTCATGGAGCCCTCCGCGTCTCCGGCCCCCACGATGTTGTGGACCTCGTCGATGACCAGGATGATGTTGCCCAGCTTGCGGATCTCCTCGATGAGGCCCTTCATGCGGCTCTCGAACTGGCCCCGGAACTGGGTGCCCGCCACCAGGGCGGTGAGGTCCAGCAGGTAGACCTCCTTGTCCCGGAGCTTATAGGGCACATCCCCCTTGGCGATCTTCATGGCCAGGCCCTCGGCGATGGCGGTCTTGCCCACGCCGGGCTCGCCGATGAGGCAGGGGTTGTTCTTCTGGCGGCGGTTGAGGATCTGGATGACCCGCTCCAGCTCCCGGTCCCGGCCGATGAGCTTGTCCAGCTTCCCCTCCTGGGCCCGCTTGGTGAGGGAGATGCAGTAGCTCTCCAAGAATTTCCGCTTGGGGGGGCGCTCCTTGCCGTTCTGGGGCGCTTTCTCACCCCGGCTCTGCTCGCCGCCCGGGCCGGGCTGCTGCGCCGGGGTCCCGCCGCCCCCAAAGAGCTGATTCAGAAAGGGGAAGGTGGCGGTGCGCCCGTCGTCCTCCTCGTCGTCCTGGCCGCTGGGCTGGGCCATCAGGCCCTCCATCCCCTCGGCCCCGCCGAAGGCGGACATCATCTCATTGGTGAGGTTGTCCAGGTCCTCGTCGGAGATGCCCATTTTCTTCATCATGTCGTCGATGGGCTTGATGCCAAGCTCTCGGGCGCACTTGAGACAGAGACCCTCGTTTTTGGTCTCGCCGCCCTCCAGCTTGGTAATAAAGATCACCGCCACATTCTTGTGGCAGCGGCTGCACAGTGTCGGCTGCATATCGCAACACTCCTTTCCGGAGAAAAAACTTCGTCTCGATTCCAAACCATACACCATAATTGTGAACTGGTTATGAATCTTTTAAGGAATGGAGGCAATTAACAGAAATGGATTGGTGGTGCAGAAGAACCGGAGCAGGAAGGACTGCTCCACCGCCTCCTGGGGGAGCATCCCCTTCAGCAGCCAGCAGGCGATGAACAGCAGCACGCAGCCCTTGACCAGGCCGACGGCCGCGCCGCTCCACTGGTTCAGGGTGGACAGCACCGGCAGCTTGAAGGCCAGGTCCAGGGCGTGGCTGAGGGCGATCCACCCCGCCAGCACCAGGATAAAGCACACGAAGAACAGGGCCGTCCGGGCGAGCTGATAGGCGGCGTACTCCGCCAGCGACCGGACCACCCCGGCGGCCACCGACTCCAGCCCCTGGTCCACCGCCTGGGCGAAGGTCTCCGCCACCCCCTGGAACAGGGGGGAGTCCCCCAGGGCGTCCAGCGCGTCCTCCAGGGGCAGGTCCGCGAAGAAGGCGTCCCCCTGGCTCCCCTCCGCCGGCGGGGCAGCCTGGTAGTAGCTCTCAATGCTCTCCCGCATCCCCCGCTCCACCGCGGGGGCGATGGCCTGGGAGATGGGGCGGGCCAGGGCGTCGGACAGGACGCTGGCCCCGATGAAGGCCACGAAGACCGCCAAAAATCCGCACAGGGTGAGCACCAGTCCCTTCCGGTAGCCCTGGAGCGCGGTCAGGATCAGGACTGCCAGCACGATCAGATCAAACAGTAAAATTCCCATGAAAAACTCCTTTATGTGGATGGTCCCCGGCGCTACCCGGGCAGATACAGCCAGGCCTGCTGGGCGTTGGCCAGCAGGGCCGCCCCCGAGGCGGTCAGGGAGAGATACCGGGCGTTCTGGGTGTGGTCCAGGCTGCCGTAGGGCTCCAGGCTGGAGGTGTAGATGTCCAGCCGGTCCCCGGTGAGTATGGCCGCATAGCGCCCGGCGGCGTCAAAGTCCAGCACGCCGGAGCTGAGCCCCAGGGCGGCCAGCTCCGCCCCGTCGGGGCCGACCACCACCGCCTGCTCCGCCGAGCCGGCCTGATACCGGCCCAGGAGCAGCAGGGCGAATCCGTCCCCGCCGAAGCTGCACCCCTTCAGGTAGCTGCGTCCCAGGGAGTAGGTCCCGGACACAGTCCCGTCCTCCCCCACCACGGACACCTGCTCCTCCCCCAGCACCCACAGCAGGCCGTCCTCATAGTCCAGCTCCAGCACCATGGTGTTGCCCAGGGAGGCCACCGCAGAGGGCTCCCGCTGGTCCACCGGGTAGAAGCGGACCTGGCTCTGGAAGGAGCCGCCCACCTGGCCCATGGTGACCACTGCCACCGTTTTGCAGTCGGGGGAGACGGCGGCGTCCACCACGAATGTGCTGGACAGGTCGATTCGGATCAGGGGCTCCTGGGCATTGTAGGGGGTGTCGTACACCGCCACGGAGCCCCGGAAGCCGCCGCCGTGGGTGGTGACCGCCAGCCACCCGGCGTCGTTGGGCCGGGCGGAGAGCAGCTCCCCGCCCCCCTCCAAATTCAGGTGGAAGGCCTCCTCCATGCCCCGGAAGAGGAACAGGTCCTGCCCACCGGCGTCGTAGACCACGCCGCAGCTCTCCGAGCGGGTGAGCACCGGGTGCTCAAAGCTGCGCACCTCCTCGGCGTACAGCTCCCCGGAGAAGGAGTAGTACCGGGCCCCCGTGTCCGAGGCCAGCAGGACGCCGTTGTCCAGATAGGCAAAGGCGGCCTGCTTCCCGCCTGCGTGGGAGAAGGGGGCGGCCTCGCCGCTCTCGCTGGTCTCCAGGTTCCGGTAGTCGAACCACCGCTTCAGCGCGTCCAGATTCAGCTCATCCCGGTAGACCACCAGGGCCAGGGCGCCCAGCAGCAGCGCCGCCGTCACCAGCAGGGCGATGAGCCGCACTAGAATATTCGGTTTTTTCGGGTTTGATGCCTGGTTTTCTTTCATTGGCTCGTCCTTATCTGTGCAAAGGGTGTGGGGAGCGAGACGCCGCGGTCCGGCGGGCTACAGCACGTCCTCCTCATACCACAGCTTGGTCATGTACAGTCCGCCCGGCGGGACGGTGGGACCCGCCAGGGTCCGGTTTCCCGAGGCCAGAATGGCCGGGATGTCCTCCGGGGAGAGCTTTCCCTCGGCGGCATAGATGATGGTGCCCGTCATGGCCCGCACCATGTTGTAGAGGAAGCCGTCGGCGCACACCCGGCACTCGATCAGCTCCCCCTGCCGGGACACGTTGAAGTAGTACACCGTGCGCACCGTGGTGCGGGTCTCAGTGCCCACAGAGCGCACCGCCCGGAAGTCGTGGGTGCCCACAAACTGGTCCGCCGCCCGCTGCATCACCGTCTCGTCCAGGTGCTTGGGGTAAAACCAGGCCCGGTCCACATAGAAGGGATTGCCCAGGCGGGAGTTGTAGATGCGGTAGGTGTACTCCTTCCGCAGGCAGGAGCCGATGGCGTTGAAGGACATGGGCACCTGGGTGGCCTTCACCACCACGATGTCCCGGGGCAGCCGGGTGTTCACCGCCAGGGGGATCCGGTCGCATGGGATGGAGGAGGTGGTGCGGAAGTTGGCCACATACACCTCCGCGTGGACGCCGGCGTCGGTGCGCCCCGCCCCGGTGCACTTCACCGGGTGGCACACCACCGTGGACAGGGCCTTCTCCAGGGTCTCCGCCACTGTGACGGCGTTTTTCTGCACCTGCCAGCCGTGGTAGGCCGTCCCGTTGTACATCAGCTTCAAGGCGATATTCCGCTCTTCCATGAGATCCCCCTTAACATGGGTCCGCCGGGCAAAAAAGCCCGCCCGCCGCTGCGGGCGGGGCCGGTCCCCGCACTTGGTGATTGGGTTGCTATCGGGATTATAACATAGTATAATCAGTTGGGCAAGGGCCCCTTTTTCGGGAAAAGGGCGCATTTAATGGGATTTTAAGAAAGGGGAAAGCCCCTTTTAAGGCCAATGTGGTATCTTAATGACAGTCGGGCGGCCCGCGCCGCCCCAGCTCCAAGAGAGGGGAGTTTTTCCATGGAAGTTACGCTGGAACAGGTGGAGCGCCTGCGGGAAAAGGCCAACGTGTCCTACGGCCAGGCCAAGGCGGCGCTGGAGTACAGCGGCGGCAACCTGCTGGACGCGCTGATCTATCTGGAGGAGCAGGGGGTCATTCCCCGGCCGGAGGAGACCTACTACTCCACCAAGGGCGAGACCCCTCCGCCTCCCCCTCAGGAGCTGCCCGTCCTGCCTGTGGAGGTCCAGGGGAAAAAGCAGAAGAAGCAGAAAAAGGGACCCGGGCAGAGCCGGGAGCGGGGGCGCCTGCTCCAGTGGCTGCGGCGCATCCTGCTGGACAACGAGCTGGAGATCTGGCGGAAGGGACAGCCCATCACCGCCGTCCCCATGCTGATCCTGCTGATCTTTGTGATCTTCCTGTACTGGATCGCCGTCCCCATGCTGATTCTGGGGCTGTTCCTGGGCTTTCGGTACAAGGTCTCCGGCCCGGATCTGGAGAACGAGGCCTTCAACAGCATGATGGACTCCGCGGGCAGCACGGCGGAGGATGTGGGCCGCCAGGTAATGGACGAGCTAAAAAGCCAGCACGAAAAGTATAATAGCCGCAAAAAATAACGATTAGTTTTTAAATATCCCGCCCGGCCCGGCCCAATGGGCATGCCGGGCGTGGTGAAAGACAGGATGAGGAGAAGATGGAAATGGCAGAAAAGATCCTTCTGGTGGAGGACGAGGAGAAGCTGGCCCGGATGGTGGAGATGGAGCTGCGGTACGAGGGGTACCAGGTGACCAAGGCCTTCGACGGCCGCAGCGGCCTGGAGGAGGCCCTGTCCGGGAAGCACGATCTGGTGCTGCTGGACATCATGCTGCCCCAGCTGTCCGGCATGGAGGTCCTTCGCCGCCTGCGCCGGGAGAGCCAGATTCCAGTGATCATGCTCACCGCCCGGGACAGCGTCATCGACAAGGTGTCCGGCCTGGACTCCGGGGCGGACGACTATATCACCAAGCCCTTCGCCATTGAGGAGCTGCTGGCCCGTATCCGGGCCGCCCTGCGCAAGCGGCCCCACAGCCAGGAGGGGGCGGTGCTCACCGCCGGCCCCCTGGAGATGGACGTGGACCGGCACGCGGTCACCGTCAAGGGCCAGGGGGTGGAGCTCACCAAGAAGGAGTTCGACCTGCTCCGCCACCTGCTGGAGAACAAGGGCCGGGTGCTCTCCCGGGAGGCCCTGCTGGACAGCGTGTGGGGCTTCGACTTCGTGGGGGAGACCAACTCGGTGGACGTGTACATCCGCTTTCTCCGCAGCAAGCTGGACGAGGCCTTCGGCATCAAGCTGATCCACACCGTGCGGGGCGTGGGCTATGTGATTCGGGAGGATTAAATACTTTTGTATGACGGGGGAGTTTCGCCGCCCCGGCGGCGAGTGACTTTTGGGGCGTCCAAAAAGTCACCAAAAAAGCGCCAAGGGGCCGCTCAGATGGGCACTTCGTGCCCAACCCCCGTTTTACGGAGGTTCAATTAGGCAGTTCCCGTTTTCCCCGTAGGGGCCGGTCCCAGACCGGCCCGACGGTTCACGGATTGCGTTCCAGGATATGGCGGGAGGGGCACACCCCAGGGTGGCCTCATCTCGGCCCAAGAGCCGCCGCTTTGCGGCGGTTGGCCTCGAAATGCGCCTGCGGGCGCGATCTTGCCCCTGCGGGGCAATTCACCTTCAGCCCCTCCCCTACGGTTTCTACAGAAACGGTTCCATATCTCTCGTAGGGGAGGCCCTTGGGCCTCCCGCCGGGACGTGTCTCCCAAAACGGCGGGCGGGTGAGGGCACCCGCCCCTACGGCGGATCTAAGCGGCGCGCCGAGTCGTCGCGCCCTACAGGTTTCAATTCCGGCAAGTTGGCTCAGCAAACCCAGGCGCAGTTCTTGAACCGCACCAGCGGCAAATTTTTCCCCACGCAGGGCCCCAGTGGGCCCGGATTAAAACGCAGGCAAGCACTCCTGACTTTGCGCGCCGGAAACATTGCAACACTTTCCAAGAGCGCGTCCTCCCGTAAACGGGGTCCTAGGGGGAGGCGAATATGAGCGCGTGAGCGCTCATTTTGAGCCGCCCCCTAGTGGCTCTTTGGTGACTTTCTGGCCACCCAGAAAGTCACTCGCCGCCCGCACTGCGCCCGCAGGCGCGTTTCGGAGCGCAACCGCCGCAAAGCGGCGGCTCTTAGGGCGGAGATGGCGGCGAAATCCCCCTGTAGTCCCTGAACAAACAGGCGGCGGGGGGCAGCTTTGTCTCCCCGGACAACCTGCCTCCCCTTCAGAATTGGCTGTCCAAACAGTAATCTTTCCCTGAAATTCAACAGAAAGGAGGGGACGCCATGTCCCAGCGGAAGCACCGCTTTCAGGCTCCCCCGTCCCAGGACCCCCTGAGCGGAGCCAAGTCCTCCCTGGTCTTCCGGCTGAACTTCGGCTTCTTCTTCCGGCAGCTGATGGTCTTTCTGATGATGGACCTGCTGCTGTTCGGGATGGCCGCCGTCGGGCTGTGCTGGTACGGGGAGAGCCGCTGCGCCGGCGTGGCGGCGCTGGTGGAGGAGCGGGGTGTCCCCTCCGCCGACGCCCTGCCCTGGATGGAGGCCAGCGACTACACCATCACCCCCCTGGACCAGCCGGTGGACCAGAGGACGGGCCAGAGGCTGATCCCCCTCCCCTTCCTGCCCCACTACCCGGAGCTGGAGGAGGGAGTGCGCCAGTGGGACCTGTTTGCCTACTACACAGTGGAGCTGCCCAACGCCGGGGAACCCTATGCCGTCACCGTGGACCTGTCCGGCATCGCCGGGGCCCTGTACTGGGCGGGGATGGTGCTGCTGGCCTGTCAGGGGTTCTCCCTGCTCACCAATCTGCTGGGGGCCAACCGGTCCATCCACAAGATCCTGCGGCCCATCCAGGACCTGGCGGCCACCGCCTCCCGCCTGAACTCCATGACCCACATGTCCCGCCGGGAGCTGGAGGCCCTGGCCGGGGAGCTGGAGAAGATCAACGCCACCCACCTGGACAGCCGCATCGACCTGCCCGCCACCCAGAAGGAGCTGCGCTCCCTGGCCCGGGCCATCAACGCCATGCTGGACCGGATCAACAAGGCCTACAGCGCCCAGATGCGCTTTGTCTCCGACGCCAGCCACGAGCTGCGCACCCCCATCGCCGTCATCCAGGGGTACGCCTCCCTCCTGGATCGCTGGGGCAAGGACGACCCGGAGGCCCTTCAGGAGTCCATCCAGGCCATCCGCTCGGAGGCCAAGTCCATGGAGCGCCTGGTGGAGCAGCTGCTGTTCCTGGCCCGGGGGGACAACGACACCCAGCCGGTGAAGCCCACCCGCTTCGACCTCACCGCCCTGGCGGGGGAGGTGCTGCGGGAGGAGGAGATGATCCATGAGGACCGGGTCTTTCTCCCCCGCTGGGGGGAGGAGCCGGTGCCGGTGTACGCCGACCAGGGCCTCATCAAGCAGGTGATGCGGATCTTAATGGACAACAGCGTGAAATACAGCGGCCCGGACAGCCGCATCTACCTGCGGGTGCTGGAGCTGGACGGCCACGCCCGGGTCACCGTCCAGGACGAGGGCATGGGCATTGCCCCAGAGGGCATCCCCCACATCTTCGACCGGTTCTACCGCACCGACCAGGGGGCTGGCCATCGCCAAGTGGATCGTGGACCGGCACGGTGGCTGGTTCGAGGTGGTCTCCCGGGAGGGGGTGGGCACCCGGATCTCCTTCCTGCTGCCCGCGGACCAGAGCCCGCGGGACCGGGAGGAGGCAGTCTGATGTTCTATGTCTATATCCTCCTCTGCGGGGACGGGACCCTCTACACCGGGTATACCAACGACCTGGAACGCCGACTGGCGGTCCACAACGCCGGTAAGGGAGCCAAATATACCCGGAGCCGCCTGCCGGTCTGCCTGAAATACTGGGAGGTCCTGCCCAACAAATCCTCTGCTCTCCGGCGGGAGCGGGCCATCAAGTCCCTCACCCGCCGGGAAAAGCTGGCGCTGATCCAGTCCTTCCTTCCAGGCGAAACTTGAAAGTCCGCGGGCGGGCCTGTACATGGGCCCGCCTGTTTTCTGCCAACATTTATGCTGAATGTACCGTTTTTTCCTCGTTTTGACCGCAGAATTTGGCTGGAAAAGGCTCTTGAAATTCAAAAAACCATGTGGCATAATAACAGCAACCATTCGACACCAAAGGAGTGACGACTGCTATGATGGTTTCCACAAAGGGCCGCTACGCTCTGCGGGTGATGATCGACTTGGCAGAGCACGACGACGGACTGTACATCCCGCTCAAAGAGATCGCCGCCCGGCAGGATATTTCGGAGAAATATCTGGAAAGCATCGTAAAGCTGCTGACCCGAAACGGCGACTTGGTGGGCGTCCGGGGCAAGGGGGGCGGCTACCGCCTGACCCGCTCCCCCGAGGAGTACACGGTGGGCGGCATCCTGCGCCTCACCGAGGGCGGTCTGGCCCCGGTGGGCTGTCCCGGTCTGGACAGCCGCAGCTGCGGCCGGGCGGAGGACTGCCGCACCCTCCCCATGTGGCGGGAGCTGGACCGGATCATCAACGAGTACCTGGACAGTGTGTCCCTGGCGGACCTGATCCGTCCCCAGGAGGAGACGATTCTCCCCTAAGGTCATAAAAACAGCCGTGCCCGCGGGCACGGCTGTTTTTTTATCTGTGAAACACGGTCTTCCCGTTCAGCACCGTCTCCCAGACGGCGATTTTGGGGAATTGAGCTGGGTCTGCAGAGAACAGGTCGCCCTCCAGCACCACTAGGTCGGCCAGCTTGCCCAGCTCCAGGGTGCCCCGGACCTCCTCGTCCCGGCTAGCCCAGGCGGCGCCGGAGGTGAACAGCCGCAGCCCCTCCTCCACGGTGAGGGCCTGCTGGGGCAGATAGGTTTTCGTCCCCGCCCGGTTCTGCCGGGTCACCGCCGCTCTCAGGTTGTCCAGAATGTCAAAGGGCTCCACGGGGCAGTCGGACCCGCCGCTGATGTGCAGCCCCAGCTCCCCCATGGACTTCCAGTTATAGCACTCCTGGGCGTGGGCCTCTCCCACCCGCTGGGCAATGATCTCCATGTCCGCCTCAATGAAGATGGGCTGGATATAGGCCTGGAGGTTCCATGCCTTCATCCGCTCCAGCAGGGCGGGGGTGGTGGTCTGGGCGTGGACCACCCCGTGGCGGGCCTGGGGCCAGGGGTCCTCCCGCTGGACCCGCTCCACTGCGTTGCACACCTTCTGTAGGGCCAGGTCCCCGATGGCGTGGACGGCCACATCCATCCGCCGGCTGTGGGCCGCCCGGATCAGCTCATAGAGCTCCTCCTCCGTGTGGATGGGGATGCCGTGGTTGTCCGGCTCGTCCACATATCCGGCGATCATCTCCGCCGACTTGGCCCCCAGAGAGCCGTCCTGGAGCAGCTTTCTGGGCCCCGTGCGGAACAGGCTGGTCCGGTCCGCCGGGTCGCTGCGCACCGCCTGGAAGTCCTCAAACCGGTCCGGCTCCACCAGGCACTGCTCATAGATGCGGACGGTAAGCGCGCCCTCCCGCTCCAGCTCCCGGAACAGCTCCACCAGACGGAGGGGGTCCATCCCGGCGAGCACCTGCAGGTCGTCGGAGTGGATACAGGTGATCCCGGCGGCGTTCAGCTCCCGGGCCCCCCGGCGGATCATCTCCTTGACTTCTTCGTCGCTCTCCGGGGGGATGATCTCCATATACAGGCGCATAGCCTCCTCCCGCAGCAGGCCGTTTTCCAGGTCCACCTTCTCCCAAACTGCCGCCGGGACCCGGCCCTGAATGGCCTTCAGGCGCTCCATCATGGCGGAATTGCAGGCGGCGATGTGGGCGCACACCCGCATCAGGCAGATGGGGATCTCGGTGGAAATGCGGTCCAGGTCCCGCCGGTCGGGCATCCGCCCCTCCGACATGGTCTCCTGGTTCCAGCCCATGCCCAGCAGATAGGGCGGGGCGTCCCGCTCCACCCGCTCCCGGCCCAGGCGGACGATGTCCTCAATGGAGCCCACCCCGAACAGGGCCAGATTCTTCTGAAAGAGCACATAGTGCAGCAGATGCATGTGGGTGTCGGAGAAGCCGGGGAGCACCTGCCGCCCCTCCAGGTCGGTCCTCTCGTCCCAGTCCTGGGCCAGGGCCTCCCGGTCGGTCCCCAGAAACACGATCCTGCTGTCCTCCGTCCCGATGGCCTCATACCGGGTCATGGAGCGGTCCATGGAGTCCACCGCTCCGTGGTACCAAAGTCTGCGCATGGTCTCGTCCCTCCCCTGTGTTGGTAGCTTCTATTATACCGGGTTTTCGGGAAAATGCCAGGAAAAAATGCGGGCCGCCAGAGCGGTCCGCATTTCCTGCTTAATTTTCCGAGTACCGGGACAAAAACTGCCGGGTGCGCTCCTGCTGGGGGTTCTCGATCACCTGCCGGGCGTCCCCCTGCTCCACGATGACGCCGCCGTCCATGAAGATGACCTGGTCGGCCACGTCCCGGGCGAAGGCCATCTCGTGGGTGACGATGATCATGGTGGTCTTCTGCTCCGCCAGGGAGCGGATGACCTTCAGCACCTCGCCGGTGAGCTCCGGGTCCAGGGCGGAGGTGGGCTCGTCAAAGCAGAGGATATCCGGGTGGAGGGCCAGGGCCCGGGCGATGGCCACCCGCTGCTGCTGCCCGCCGGAGAGCTGGTGGGGGTAGTGGCTCTCCCGGTCGGCCAGGCCCATCTTGGCCAGCAGCTCCCGCCCCTCCGCCTCGATCTCCGCCAGAATGGCCTTCTTGTTCTGCTTGAAGTCGGGCCGCTCCTGGCTCAGCAGCTCCTGGGCCAGGGTGACGTTTTTCAGGGCGGTGTACTGGGGAAACAGGTTGAAGGACTGGAACACCAGGCCGAAGTGGAGGCGCTTCTTCCGCACCTCGCTCTCCCTCTGGGTGGCGGGGTCATCCGCGTCGAACAGGGTTTTGCCCTGGACGACGATCTTCCCCTGGTCGGGGGTCTCCAGAAAGTTCAGGCACCGGAGAAGGGTGGTCTTGCCGGAGCCGGAGGAGCCGATGATGGCCAGGGCCTGGCCCTGCTCCAGTTCAAAGCTGATGTCCTCCAGGACCTTGGTATTGTCAAAGTGCTTTTCAATGTGTTGGACTTCCAAAATCGCCATGTGGCTTCCCTCCCCTTACTGAAAGAAGGCCAGCTTCTGCTCCAGCTTGCCCAGAAGCAGAGTGACCACGCCGCTGAATACCAGATAGTACACCGCCGTGAAGAACAGAGGCCAGGTGAGGCCGGCGATGCCGGAGTTGCCCTTCATGAAGGACTCGCCCATCCAGATGACCTCCTGCAGGGCGATGACCCGGGCCAGAGAGGTGTCCTTCACCAATGTGATGATCTCATTGGACATGGGGGGCACGATGCGCTTGATCATCTGGAGCAGCGTGATGTGGCGGAAGATCTGGATTCGGGTCATGCCCAGCACCTGGCCGGCCTCCCGCTGGCCCTTGGGCACCCCCTGGATGCCGCCCCGGTAGATCTCCGAGAAGTAACAGGCGTAGTTGATGACAAAGGCCACGCACACCGCCATCATCCGTCCGCCCTCGCCGCTGGGCCAGTTGAACAGCTTCTCCATGCCCGGCACGTAGAACAGGGTGATGATCTGCAGCACCAGAGGGGTGCCCCGGACGACCCAGACGACTGTGCGGGTCAGCCAGCGCAGGGGAAAGAACCGGCTCATAGAGCCGAAAGAGATGATGAGACCCAGGGGCAGCGCGCCGATCAGGGTAATAAAGAACAGCTGAAGGGTTTTCAGAAAACCGGTGTTCAGCGCCGCAACCACCGTTAAAAAGGTGTTGGAGGTAAAAAAGTCGATCATGGTATCGTCCTCTCAAGAGATGTATGGCAGAGGGGAAAAGCCGCCGAAAAGCAGAGCGCGCCGGGAGCGCGCTCTGCTTTGGGAATGTTCAGACGGGGGGATGGGATCACTCCAGGATCACAGACTCCTGCACGCCGTAGGTGGTGGCAGTATCCAGCACGGTGCCGTCGGCCACCTTCTCAGCCCAGAAGGTGTTGAACTCGTCCACCAGGTTGGAGCCCTGGCGGAAGCCCACGCCGTAGGACTCGGACTCCAGGCCCTGGGCCTCGTTCAGGTTCAGGGCGATGGCCAGATCCTCATAGCTGGTGCCCTCGCCGATCATAGCGCCGGCCATGAGCAGGTCGATGACGGCGGCGTCAGAGGTACCGGCGGCCACCTCCATCAGGGTGTTGGACTGGGCCTGCACCGGCACGGTGGCTGCCCCAAGGGCCTCGGCGGCGTCCTCGCCGGCGGAGCCAGACTCCACGGCCACATTCAGGCCCTCCAGGGAGGTGAGGCCCTCATAGTCGGCCACCTTGTCCGCAGGCACCACCAGCACCTGGGCATTCAGGCAGTAGGGCACAGAGACGGACATGGCGGCGGTGACCTCGTCGTTGATGGTCATGCCGTTCCACACCACGTCGATGTTGCCGGCCTCCAGCTCCATCACCTTGTAGTCCCAGTTGATCTCCTGGAACTGGGCCTCCACGCCCAGATACTGGGCAAAGGCCTTGGCCATGTCGGCGTCAAAGCCGATCCACTCGCCGTTCTCGTCGGGGTAGTCCATGGGCTCGAAGTTGGTGATGCCCACCACCAGAGTGCCCTTTTCTGTGACAGCGGCGACGTCGTCCACCGCCTGGGGAGTGGAGGCGCTGCCGGCGGGAGCGGAAGTGCTGGCATCTGCCTGGCTGGAGCTGCCGGAGGCGTCGGGGGTGGAAGCGCTGCTGCTGTCGCCGCCGCAGGCGGCCAGAGACAGGGCCATCGTCAGAGCAAGAGCAAGAGACAAGGTCTTTTTCATAGATAAAACCTCCAGATTTCAGAGATATGCCGGGGCTTTACAAGTCCCTTTTCGCTTTCACATTTTAGCACGCTAATGCAATGTTGTAAAGAATTATTTCGGCGCCCTCCGTCCTTTTTCTGTTTTCCACAAAAAATGCAAATATTTTCGTATATTTTCTATATCTTATCTGCAAAAGCTGTTGGCGGCGCTGACGGCACTGTGTATAAACCTGATCCGTGCGCATTCAGACGGAGGGCCGGTGTCTGTTCCGGCGTATTGGGTGCTGCCTGCACGCTCTTGTCTCCCGGTCTACCAGATGTCTACCAGGTCTACCGCCGGGAACCGTTGCCGCTCAACGGTTTCCGGCTTTTTTGCGTTTCGGCGTTTTGACGGGCGGTCTACC
>CASEKM010000023.1 GCA_949288405.1 uncultured bacterium
GGAGGCCCCGAACAGGGTCATCTCCCCGGCGGTGGGGCGGGACTGGCCGGAGATGAGCCGGATGAGGGTGGTCTTGCCCGCCCCGTTCCGGCCCACCAGGCCGAAGATCTGCCCCTTCTCAATGGACAGGTCGGCGTGGTCCAGGGCCAGGGTCCGGCCGTACCGCCGGGTCAGGCCCCGCGTCTGCAATACAAATTCTGACATATGAGTTCACCTTTCTGTGTTCCCCGCCATGGGGGACTGTGGGTTTCTCTACGGTCCCCAGTATAGGGGAGAAAGGTTGATTCCCCACAAAGAAAGAATAAAGAATGTTTAAAGTTTTAGGGACGCCCCGTCCTCACGCCTCTCTCCGGTACACGTGTACGTCGAACCCGATCTCCGTGTCCAGCTCCCGCAGGGCCGCCAGGCGGGCCACCCCCTCCCTGGGGGTCTTCCAGGCGTAGGGGGTCATGCCCAGCAGGGCCATGACGTCCTCCGGGGAGTCCAGGTGGACGGAGTACCGGATGGGCACGGCCTCCAGCCAGCAAAAGCCGGGGTACTCCTCCCGGCGGACGGCGTTCTCATAGGGCCTTTGGTAGAGCACCTCTTTCATGCCCCACAGGTGCCGGGCGGAGGGGACGGCGTAGTAGAAGCGTCCGCCGGGGCGCAAGACCCGGGCAAACTCCTCCAGCGCCAGGGGGGAGAAGATGTTCAGCAGGAGGTCGGCCCGCCGGTCGGGGACGGGCAGGCGGTACGCCGAGGCCACGGCAAACTCCCCCTCGGGCAGCCGTCTGGCCGCCCGGCGCAGGGCGAACTTGGAGAGGTCCACCCCGGCGGTCTCCGGGGGCCGGCCCGCCTCCGCCAGGGCCCGGTGCACCCCCTGGGTGTAGTACCCCTCCCCACAGCCGCTGTCCAGCAGGGCGGGGGCGGACAGGTCCGCCGTGTCCCGCAGGGCCAGGGCGCACAGGGCCTCCCGCAGGGGGGCGTAGTACCCCTTCTCCAAAAAGGCGGACCGGGCGGCCACCATGGCCCTGTCGTCTCCGGGGTTCTTGGAGTGCTTCCGGTTGGCGGGGAGCAGATGGACATACCCGGCGGCGGAGCGGTCAAAGGCGTGGCCGGTGGGGCAGGCGTAGGCGCGCTCCCCCCGGGTCAGGGGGGCGGCGCACAGGGGACAGCGGAAAAAGCTCATGGGACAATCACCTCAGGGGATATTATGGCAAACTTTTGGGAAAAAGGCAAGCCGGGCCGCCTGAAGAGGCACAGGGGGAAAATGCCCGCCCGGCGGGGAAAATCCGGCGGTTTGCCTTTACCCGGGCGGGAGAGCTGTGCTATAATAAAACCTACGCAGACAGACCGGCGGGTGCCCGCCCTCCGGTGAGAATATCCAAACAGAGAGGAAGGGGACCGGTATGGATTTGACCGAACGGACCATAACAAGCGAGACGGTATTTCAGGGGAAGATCGTGACCCTGCTGCTGGACCAGGCCCAGCTGCCCAACGGGAAGACGGCTGAGCGGGAGGTGGTGCTCCACCCCGGCGGAGTGGCGGTCCTGGCCCTGGACCAGGACGGGAAGGTGACCCTGGTACAGCAGTACCGTTATCCCTTCCACCAGGTCCTGCTGGAGCTGCCCGCGGGCAAGCTGGACGGAGCGGAGGACCACCGCCTGGCCGCCGTCCGGGAGCTGAGCGAGGAGACCGGACTGGAGGCGGGGGAGCTGACCTACCTGGGCTGCCTGCTGGCCTCCCCCGGCTTCTGCACCGAGCGGCTGCACATGTACCTGGCCCGGGACCTGCGGCGCCGCGCCAGCCACCCGGACGAGGACGAGTTTTTGAACGTGATCACCATGCCCTTTGAGGAGCTGGTC
This sequence comes from uncultured bacterium, assembly GCA_949288405.1. GTDB lineage: Bacteria > Bacillota > Clostridia > Oscillospirales > Oscillospiraceae > Lawsonibacter. The sequence continues at coordinate 1,845 of CASEKM010000023.1, forward strand.
CGTCAGGTGATGGACGGGACCATTGAGGACGCCAAGACGGTGGCCACAACGCTGAAGGTCAAGGCGCTGCTGGATCTATAATCAAGCAAGAAGGAGGGACCCCAGGTGGGAAAGACCATCCTGATCGTGGAAGATGAGCAGAATATCGTGGACATTTTGTCCTTCAATCTGAGCCGGGAGGGGTATGATACCCTGGAGGCCTACGACGGGAACACCGGGCTGCAGCTGGCCCTGGAGCAGAATCCAGATCTGATCCTGCTGGACCTGATGCTGCCGGGAATGGACGGCTTCGACGTGTGCCGGAAGATCCGGGAGGCGGGCTCTGCGGTGCCCATCCTGATGCTCACCGCCCGGGAGGAGGAGGCCGACAAGGTGCTGGGCCTGGAGCTGGGGGCGGACGACTATATCACCAAGCCCTTCGCCATGCGGGAGCTGATGGCCCGGGTGAAGGCCAACATCCGCCGGGTGTCCATGGCCCCCGCCCCGTCCGCCCAGCCGGAGGCGGAGCCGGGCAAGCGCCTGGATCTGGGGCGGGTGGTCATCGACCTGGACGGGGCCACGGTGTACAAGGACGGAAAGGCCCTGGAGCTCACCCAGCGGGAGTATGACCTCATCCGCTTTTTGGCCTCCCAGCCGGGAAAGGTGTTCTCCCGGGAGGCCCTCATGGAGCACGTGTGGAACTATGAGGGCTATGTGGGCGACGTGCGGGCCGTGGACGTGGCGGTGCGCCGCCTGCGCGAGAAGATCGAGGACGATCCCGCCTCGCCCAAGTTCATTCTCACAAAGCGCGGGATGGGCTACCTGTTCGGCAGTCAGCAGAACTGATTGTTATTTTATAGCGTGAAGAGTGAAGAGATGGCATTCGCCTTAAGGCGAATGGCTTTCAATATCCGGCGCAGCCGGACCTATATCTCCACTCTCCACTCTTCACGCTCAACTCTGAAATGAAAGGGGGTGTCTGAGGTGCTCCGAAGCCTGCATATGAAGCTGGTGATGATCCTGGTGCTGCTCATCCTGTCTCTGATGGCAGTGGTGGGCACCTTTCTCATCAACTCGGTGATGGCCTTCTACCTGGAGGAGTTCTACACCCAGATGAGCCGGGTCTTTGACCAGAACATCGCCCTGAGCCGGAATCTGGAGACGGAGACCTCCCCTGATGAGGACGGGGCGGCGGCCATCCTGGGGATCATGGAGGCCTACTACGGCGACCTGGGTCTGGACAGCCGCAGCCGCACCCTGTATATCCTGGATGGGGAGACCGGGGCCTATCTGGCCGGCACCGACGAGGCGGAGGGGCGGAACCTGGAGTACGCCTCCCCCAACCTGACCCGCGCCCTGGTGGACGGGGTGGAGGGGGCCGAGGCCAACATCGCCGCCGACTACATGGATGTGGCCCTGCCCATCTCCCGGGGGGACAGCCAGTATGTCATCTATATCCTGGACAATAAGAGCACGGTGGACAGCCTGATCGGCCAGATCTTCGGGCTGATCCTGGAGTCCCTGGTCTTCGGACTGGTGATCTCCATTCTCCTGTCCTTCCTCCTGTCCAAGACCATGATCATCCCCATCCAGCGCCTCACAGAGGGGGCCATGCGGGTGGCCGAGGGGGACTTCTCCCGGCGCATCGAGGTCACGTCAAGAGACGAGATCGGCGTGCTCACCGACACCTTCAACGACATGGCCCGGCAGCTGCGGGACACCCTGCGCCAGGTGGAGAATGAGCGCAACAAGCTGGACACCCTGTTCCTCCACATGACCGACGGCGTGGTGGCCTTTGACCGGGACGGCCAGGTGATCCACTCCAATCCGGCAGCGGAGGAGATGCTGGGCCGGTCCATCGGCCCGGATACCACCTATCAGGAGCTCTTCGGGGACCAGCCCCCCCTGTCGGAGGCCATGGACGCCCCCGACCACCTGGAGGGGGAGCGCCGGGTGCGGGGCCGGGTGCTGGACCTGCTGCTGGCCCCCTTCGACCGGGAGCGGCGGGGAGGCGTGCTGGTGGTCCTCCACGACGTCACCGAGCAGCGGAAGAACCAGGAGATGCAGCGGGAGTTTGTGGCCAACGTGTCCCACGAGCTGCGCACCCCCCTGACCAACATCCGCAGCTACGCCGAGACCCTGTCCGACAGCGCCGGGGACATCGCCCCGGCAATGGAGAAAAAGTTCCTGGGGGTCATCTTGAACGAGAGCGACCGCATGACCCACATCGTCCAGGACCTGCTCACCCTGTCCCGGTTCGACTCCGGTCGGGACGACCTGAAGCCCGTCTGGTTCTCCTTTGAGGGGGCGGTGCAGGATCTGTACAACGCCGTCTTTATGGAGGCCCAGCGCCACAGCCACACCCTGGAGCTCCAGGTGGAGCCCGGCCTGCCCCAGGTGCGGGCCGATCGGGAGCGGATCATGCAGGTGATGATGAACATCGTCTCCAACTCCATCAAATATACCCCGGACGGGGGAGAGATCCGGGTCTCCGCCGGGCGGGAGGGGGACCGGGTGTGGTTCCAGGTGGACGACAACGGCATCGGCATCCCCGCCGCGGACCGGCCCCGGATCTTCGAGCGTTTCTACCGGGTGGATAAGGCCCGCTCCCGCCAGTCGGGGGGCACCGGCCTGGGACTGTCCATCGCCAAGGAGATCGTGGACCGGCATGAGGGCGCGCTGAAGCTGGTGGACCGGGAGGGCCCCGGCCTGTCGGTGCGCATGGAGTTAAAGATCGAGGGACCCAGCCATGACGAAAGGAAGTAAGAAACGGCTCATTGAGCGGATCAAGAGCCTGCTCATCGTGCTGCTCAGCTGTTCCGCCGTCTTTCTGGTCCTGCGCACCCAGGCGTCCATTGCGGGCTCCGGGGAGCGGCAGGAGGCCTATGCGGCGGGGGAGAGCGGACCCGCCTCCACCGAGGACCCGGGGGCCATGGCCCGCCCGCTGCGGATGGCGGCCGCCATCCAGCGGGGCAGCGAGGTGGTGCGCTATGGCGTGCAGTACGATCAGACGGGGACGGACGAGCTCTACCAGCAGGCCTACAGCCTTCTGGTGGAGGCCCTGAGCAGCGCCGGAGAGCCCCGGGAGATCTCGGAGGAGGCCTGGCGGCAGGCCCTGTCCTCGGCCCCCGGCCTCTATTTTGACTGGCAGGGGGAGATCCCTCTGGCGGTGCTCAACGGCTGGCTGTCGGTGGACAACCAGATCCTGTCCGGGACGGTCCGCCGCATGGTGCTCACCGCCGTGGAGGGGCGGGTGCTGCTGTACAGCTGGGACGAGTCCGCCGGACAGGGCTGGGCCTGCCCCTGCGACGTCATCAGCGCCGGCCGCCTGGCCGAGGCGGTGGGAGCTCTGCAGGAGAACGGGGCCATCTTTGCCTTTGAGGGGGAGGACTACCTCTCCCTGTCCCCCTATACCATGGTGCTGCTCCAGCCGCCGGTCGCGGCGGTGTACAGCGTCTCCAACCCCGTCGCCGGGGAGGACAGCCTCCGGGCCCTTCAAGAGATCCTGGGCTTTCCGGAGAACTCCGTCTCCTACACCGCAGCCGGGGAGCTGGTCCTCCGCAGCCGCAACGACACCCTCCACATGGCCGAGGACGGCCAGGTGAGCTACGAGGCGGCGGCTGAGGGGAGCGACCGCTACCGCCTGGCGGGAACGGGGGTCTATGAGGCGGTGGAGGGGTGCCGCCAGCTGGCCCAGCAGACCCTGGGCCAGTCCTGCGGAGAGGCCTCCCTCTACCTGATGAGCGCGGAGGAGGCCGGCGAGGGGAGCTGGCAGGTGGAGTTCGGCTATCAGCTGGACGGGATCCAGGTCCGTCTGGACCGGGACGGCTGGGCCGCCCGCTTTCTGGTGGAGCAGGGACAGATCACGGAATTTCAGCTCCGCTTCCGCAGCTATGCGGACAGCGGGACCACCTCGGTGGTCCTGCCGGAGCGGCAGGCCATGGCGGCCATGGAGGCCAAGGGCCACGGCGGGGAGGAGCTGCTGCTGGTCTATCTGGACAGCGGCGAGGAGCTGGTGTCCGCCTCCTGGGCGGCCGCCCGGGCCCTGGATGGGGGGAGGTGACGGCGGATGGAGTGGTCCCGCATTAAAACCATTGTGCTGATTATTCTGGCGATCACCAACATCAGCCTGCTGGGCTTTCTGCTCCAGCGGGAGATGCGCCTGCAGAGCGCCCAGGACGAGGCCAGGCAGAACGCCGTCCTCTTTCTGCAGGAAAACGGCATCTCTCTGGCGGAGGAGGAACTGCCCCAGGAGATGACCCTGCTGCCCCAGACGGTGGACTGGGACCGGGACCAGGAGCGGGAGGCAGCTTCCGTTCTGCTGGGCGGTCCGGTGCAGGAGCAGGCCTGGAGCGACGAGATCTACCGCTATTACAACGAGACGGGGAGCATCCAGTTCCACCGGGACGGCACCTTCCAGGGGGAATTCGTGGAGGGGGCCTTCCCGCTGGAGGGCCGGACTCCCGCCGCCTGCGGCCTGGAGGTCCTGGCCACCCTGGGGGTGGCGGGGGAGGAGCTGGCGGTCCGAACCGGCGGAGAGGAGAACGCCGATACCGTGGTGGTCTGCAGGCAGCTGTGGGAGCAGGTGCCCGTGTTCAACCACCAGATCACCCTGACCTTCCGGGGGGACTGTCTGGTGGCGGTGGAGGGCCGGCGGCTGACAGGGGAGCCCGCCCTGGACGAGAGCCGGACGCCCATCTCCGTGCCCACGGCCCTCTTTCAGTTTTACCACGGGATGGTGACGCTGGGGGACGTGTGCAGCCGGATCGACCGCATCGCCCCGGGCTATGTGACCAGCGCCGGTTCTGGGCCGTCCGCCCTGACCCCGGTGTGGTATATCGTCACCGATACCCGCAGCTACCGGCTGGACACCCTCACCGGCGCCCTGAGCCGGGCGGACGAGGGCGGCGCCTGAGCAGAGGCGTCCCGGTCCCGGGAAGAGAGAGGAGGACACCCTATGCAGGTGTGTATTCTGATGGCCAGCCCCCGGAGAGAGGGGAACACCAACGCCCTGCGCATCCCCTTTCAGGAGGAGCTGGAACGGCTGGGACACCGGGTGTCCTGCCACTGGCTCTACGATTTGGACATCCGTCCCTGCACGGCCTGCCGCACCTGCCAGAGGGACTGGACCGGGATGCACTGCGCCATCCGCGACGACGTGCCCCAGCTGGCGGAGGAGATTTTACAATGCGACCTGTTGGTGCTGGCCACCCCCATCTACGCCTGGTACTGCACGCCTCCCATGAAGGCCCTGCTGGACCGGCTGGTGTACGGGCTGTGCAAGTACTACGGGGAGAAAAAGGGGCCCTCCCTGTGGAAGGGGAAGCGGGTGGCCATCCTCACCACCTGCGGCTATCCCCCGGAGAAGGGGGCCGACCTGTTTCAGGAGGGGGTCCGCCGGTACTGCAGGCACGCCCAGCTCCAATACTGCGGGATGCTGGCGGAGCGGCACCTGGGGTACGACATTCCATTTATGGACCCGGAGAAGGAACAGCGGGCCCGGGCCTTCGCCCGGACCCTGGCAGAGACATAAGAGATGGCCGTCCCGGCAGCGGGGCGGCCATTTTGTCTTCAATTCTCCGTCCAGGTCCAGTGCTCCAAATCGCGGCTGCTGCAGGTGAGGGAGAGTTCCCCCTCCGCCCGCACGGCCTGGATGGGGAAGGAGACGCTCTTTGACGTAATGATGGGGGTCCCGGGGGTCATGGAGCAGTCCGAATACTGCTCCGGCCGGTCCAGGTCCAGCCGCACCCAGCTCTCTCCGCCGTCCCGGGTGAGGTAGATCTCCGGGCCGCTGTCCTGGAAATACCGGGAGCACAGGAAGCCCACCTGGGCCGACTGGAACCCCGCCCCGGTGACCATGGAGAGGGAGAAGGGCTCCTCGCCGGTGACGGTCCAGCTCTCGCCCGCATCTGTGGACAGGAGGACGTTGCACCGGCTGGAGCCGGCGCTGGGGCCGGAGCAGGTGACGGCGTACAGGGTCCCGTCCGGGGCCTGACCAAAGTAGGCGGGGACGCCGGAGCCGTCCCCCTCCCCCTCTGAGGAGGAGCGGCCGGGAAAGCCCCGGAAGGCGTCGTCCGCGTCCAGTACCGCCGCCGCCTCCCCGGAGGGATAGCGGAGCTCACAGGAGCCGTCCGGCAGTTCATAGGCGCTCAGGACCACGGCGGCAGAGAGATCGGGGTCGGCCTCCCCGGCGGAGCTCTGAGGAGAGGCGGGGGCGGCGCACCCGGCTAAGGTCAGCGGCAGGGAGAGGGCCAGCAGGCCGGCCGCCAGCGGTTGGGGAAGGGGGAGAGACATGGGGGATCATCCTTTCTGTTGGACCGCGGGGAGGAGCGCGGTGTTAAGGTAACTGTATCATAGAGCGGCGGAGCGCAGGATTCCGCCCTTTTCTGTGACAAAACAGTTGCAAAACGGAAACAGGCGGCCTATCCGGCCAGGACCGCCGCGCCCCGGGCCAGCAGCCAGCCCAGCCCCAGGCACCCGGGGAAGGTGCACAGCCAGGCCAGGGCCACGGACCGGACCACCCGCCAGTCCGCCCGCCGACCCCCAGCCCAGCCCGCCCCCAGCAGGGCGGCGGTGCGGGTGTGGGTGGTGGACACCGGAAGCCCCAGGGCGGTGGCCAGGGCCAGGCACAGAATCCCCGCCAGGTCGGCGGCGAACCCCTCCCGGGGGCCTAGGGACACCATGTCCCGGCCCATCGTGTCGATGATCCGCCGCCCGCCCATGCCGGTCCCCGCGCCCATGCCCAGGGCGCACAGGACCACCAGCCACAGGGGGACGGGGCCGGGTTCCGCCCCCTGCTGCCCCTGGGCCAGGGCGGCCCCCAGGAGGAACACCCCCAAAAACTTCTGTCCGTCCTGGGCCCCGTGGAGAAAGGCGCTCCCCGCCGCCCCGGGGATCTGGAGGGCCAGGCAGACCTGCTCCGGCCACCTCCGCCTGTGGGTCAGCTCCTCCGCCCAGCGGCCCGCCCAAAACCCCAGAGCGGTGGACAGCACCAGCCCCAGCAGCACCAACCCCCACTTCTGCCAGCGGATGCAGGAGAGGTCCCCCTCCAGGGCCGCCGCCGCTCCGGAGATGCCCGCCACCAGGGCGTGGCTCTCGCTGGTGGGGATGCCCCACCGCCAGGCCGCCGCCGCCCAGAGCACCACCGCCCCCATGGCGGCGCACAGGGCCAGGGAGGCCGCCTCCGGCCCGCCCCCAAAGGAGGCAATGGAGTAGATGGTCTCCGCCACCGACGGGTACACCGACGTGACGCACAGCACCCCCAGAAAATTGCACGCCGCCGCCAGGAGCACCGCCCGGCGGAAGGACAGCGCCCCCGTCACCACCGCCCCGGCGATGGCGTTGGGGGCGTCCGTCCACCCGTTCACCAGCAGCACCCCCAGGGTGAGGAGGGCCGACAGGGCCAGGGCGGGATTTTCCACCGCCTGGGCCAAAAATGTGGAAAAAGAAGCGGGCATGAGAACTCACCTCATGCCCACTGTATGAGAATTCCCCCGGCATATATACGAAGTTCCCGCCTATGCTGCATGCCTCACTCCTCCCGCCTTCCCCCCGGCGGCGGGGCGTGGCGCTCCCGGGTCTCCCTGGGCGCGGAGGCCGGGCCGATGGCCCCCTTGCCGTACTTGTCCCGGATGGCGTCCATGGTTTTTGCCAGCTTCTCCAGCCGCTCCCGCTGCTGCGCCCCCTGGTCCCCGAACAGGGACTGCTGCACGGCGGCCTGGTCCTCGGGGATCAGGTAGATGGCGGTGACCGTCAGGGCCCGCACCGGCTTTTGCATATTCCAGCACCCGTCGGCCAGCTCCATCACCTCCCGGGCGATCTCCCGGCCCAGGCAGGTGGGGACCTCCAGCCGCTTCTGGCGGCTGATGTCCCGGAAGTCCGGGTCCCGGATCTGGAGGGCCACCCCGGTGCACTTCATGCGGTGCCGCCGCAGGCGGGCGCCCACCTGCTCAGAGAGCATGGCCACCCCCGCCTGGAACTCCTCCCGGCCCTGAAGGTTTTTGGGGAAGGTGTTCCCGTTGCCCACCGACTTGGGGGGCGTGTACTGCCCCGCCGGGGCCACCGGGGACCGGTCCAGGCCGCAGGCGTAGTCGTGGAGCTGGCTCCCCTGCTTGCCCAGCAGGCGGAACAGCCGCTCCCGGTCGAAGCGGGCCAGGTCCCCGATGGTGCGCACCCCCACCCGCGCCAGGGTGTCCGCCGCCGACCGGCCCACGTACAGCAGGTCGGTCACCGGCAGGGGCCACACCAGCTGCTGGTAATTGTCCCGGCTGATCCAGGTGGTGGCGTCCGGCTTTTTATAGTCGCTGCCCAGCTTGGCCATCCGGCGGCGGATCTCGTCGGCCAGGGCCGCCGGGTCCCCGCCGAACAGATGGAGGGTGCCGGTCACGTCCAGCCAGCTCTCGTCGATGCCGAAGGGCTCCACCAGGTCGGTGTAGTCCTGGTACATCCGGTTGATCTTTTGGGAGAACGCCCGGTACTTGCTGTGGTGGGCGGGGAGGAGCACCAGGTCGGGGCACTTCCGCCTGGCCTGCCAGATGGTCTCCGCCGTCTTCACCTGGAACCGCTTGGCGGGCTCGTTCTTGGCCAGGATGATGCCGTGGCGGCTCTCCGGGTCGCCGCACACCGCCACCGGCAGGTGGCGCAGCTCCGGGTGGGAGAGCAGCTCTACCGAGGCGTAAAAGCTGTTGAGATCGCAGTGGAATATGATGCGCTCCATGGCTGTGCCCTCCTTTTTTTCTCAGTATACGGTGCCGCGGGGAAAAAGTCAAACGGATGTTCTAAATTTGCCCCGGCGGAAAAAGAGAACACGCCCGCCCCGCGTCTCTGCGGGACAGGCGTGCCGTTTGCCTTGAAAAACAGGTCAGCCCAGAAGCTCCTCCACTGCCTGGGTGTCGCCGGACACCACCATCAGGACCGTGTTGTCCGCCGCCTGAAGGAAGGCGTTCTCCAGCTTGGGGACCTCCGCCGGGCGGTAGTCCCGATTGCTGTCGGCCTGGTCCTGGAGGTAGGTCTCCAGAGGGGCCAGGGCGGCCTGGGCCGCGTCCCCGTCGGCAAAGGTGAGCAGGGCCAGCTCCTCACAGGTGGCCCCGGAGGAACGGCGGACAAAGCTCTCGGTGAGCGCCTCCCGGCTGAGGCCGCCGGACTCCAGGCCGTACAGGGCCCAGATGGTGTCGCTGTCCAGCTCCTCCAGGTCGTCGGTAAATACGCCGCTGTTCAGGATCGCCTGGGCCTGCTCCTGGGTGTAGGGCTGGGCGGAAGTTCCGCCGCCGCAGCCGGCCAGCATGGTCAGACAGGCCGCCGCCGCGGCAAGACAAAGAAGTTTCTCTCTCATGCTTGTTGTGCCTCCTGTGTGGGATATAGGGTGTCGTAGGACACCGTGTGGGTCTTTAAGTACTCCAGCCAGGCCTTGTAGTAGGCGCCCTTCAGGTGGACGCCGTCGTTGCTGGCCTCGGCGGGCAGCTGGCCGTCCGCCCCCACGAACTCGGGGTACAGGTCCAGGAAGACCACCTGCTTCTCCTGGGCCACCTGCTTCATCAGGTCGTTGTAGACCCGCAGGTGCTCGTTGGTCAGATAGTCCGACCCCCCGGAGGCGGCGATCACGTTCTCGTTGAGCGGGATGAGCCCCTGGATGTAGATGACCGCGTTGGGCTGACAGGCCCGGATGGAGTCGATGGCCTGGCAGTAGGCGTTGTAGAAGCCGGTGTCGTTGTTATAGCCCAGCTCGTTCACCCCCAGGCACAGGTATACCTTGCCGTACTGCTTCTGGGCCAGGGCCTCCAGCAGGGTGTACTCCTGGCCGCCGATGGTGAGGACCTTCTTGTCCGCCAGCTTGAAGATGGAGATGCCCACCGAGGACAGGTCCTCTCCGCAGCCGATGCCGCTGTAGAGCATGAAGCCCTCGGTGCGGGAGTCGCCCACGAAGGCGGCGTCCTCAAAGTAGGAGTTGTCCACCGCCGGGCTGGCCGGGCAGGGCTGGGTGAAGTCGTAGGAGGCCAGGGGGGCCGGGCCGCTCACCGGCTGGCTGTCCTGGGGAGAGGAAATCTGCGTATCCCCGCCCTCTGGGGGCTGGGAGCCGGAGGGGGCCTGCGCCCCTCCCTGGGAGCCACCGGGGGCCTGGGGGGAAGCGGCGTCCGCCTGGGACTGGTCCGGGGCGGACACAGAGGAGCCGGAGCCCCCGGCGCTTTCGCCGGAGGAGGCGGGCTTGGGGGCGCAGCCGGACAGCAGGACTGCGGAGAGAAGAAGGCCGGCCAGCAGCCGGCGGCGGGTAAACAGTGTCATAGTAAGGGATTCCTCCAGATGATTTCTCTATTGTTCGTCTCTATGCCTCTGGGGAAGATGGGGCAGCAGGATGCGCAGCACCGTCGAGGCGAGCATGGCCCCCACCGCCAGAGAGGCGGCCATGCCGAAGGTGTTGAGAAGAGTGGACAGAAACAGGCTGGTCTCCCCGGCCACGCAGTGGCGCATGGCGTAGTAGATGCCCGACCCGGGCACCAGGGGGAGGAGGGCCACCTGCAAATAGCCGGTGACCGGACACCGGCGCAGCCGGGCCATGCACTCGGAGAAGACGGCGATGGCCGCCGCCGCCACAAAGGCGGCCAGAATATTGCCTGCAGGCAGCAGCTGGACCAGCAGGTAGACCAGCCAGCCCAGGGCGCCGCCCAGGCCGCAGATCAAAATACCCAGCCCGTGGATGTTGTACACCAGGCCGAAGGCCACGCTGGCCAGAAAGGCCCACAGGCAGGGGAGAAACAGGTCTTGCAGGATCTCCATGCCGCCCTCCTACTGTCCGATGGCCAGGGCCACCACCACGCCCAGGGCGATGGCCGCCGCGGTGAGGAGGGCCTCCGCCGTCCGGTGCATGCCGGAGATGATGTCCCCGGCCATGATCTCCCACATGGCGTTGGTGAGGGCCCGGCCGGGCACCAGCACCATCAACGTGCCGATGGTAATGGCGTCCAGATTCTGGCCCGGGGTCAGCCCCACCAGGGCCAGGGCCACCAGAGAGGCGATGGCCGCCCCGAAGAGGGTCTGAATAAATCCGTTGAAGCCCAGGCGGGCCCCCAGGTACTTCATCCAGACGCCCACCGCCAGGCCGCACAGGGCGGCGTACAGGCTGTCCAGCAGGTCCCCGCCGAAGAAGGCGGCGAAAAAGCCGGAAGCCGCCGCATAGCCCAGCAGGAACACCCAGCCGGGGTACAGGTGGCGCTCCCGCCCCAGACCGTCCACCAGGGCCTTGGCCTGTTCCAGAGGGGGGACCTCCCGGCACAAATGGCGGCACAGGTCGTTGCACCGCTCCAGCAGCTCAATGTCGGTGCCGTGGGCGGGGATGCGGCGCATCTGGGTGATGGGATGCCCCTGGGGGGTGTTCAGACTGACGATGAGACAGTTGGGAATGGCGAACACCTGGGGCTGAAGGCCATAGGCGGTGAGCAGGCGGTACACGGATTCCTCCACCCGGTAGATCTCCGCTCCGCTGTACATGAGCTGATAGCCCAGCTCCGTCCCCATATTCAGAAGGGCGTCGTAGTCCATTCCATCCGCCTCCTTCCATAGGATAGCACAATTATGTCAATGCACAAGCAACAAATTGATTACAAATCCAGGGATGGGAAACAAGGCAGTCTGCCCCTCCATATCCGCCGCGGGATCTGCGCTATTCTGCATTCTTAATTCTCCGCGGCCCCCGGTTCCCGCTTCAAAATGCCCACCCCGATGGGGGTGGGGCCGGTGTGGACGCCGATGGTCACGCCGATCTGCAGGCCGCCCAGGGTTTCCGCGGGCAGGCCCCGCTCCCGCAGCCCGTCCAGCAGGCGGCGGGCAAAGTCCTGGTGCTCCTCCTGATCCAGGCCATAGCCGGTGACCAGGTAGTGCTCCGTAAGATCGATCTGGTTGCGCTCCAGATAGCGGTAAAACAGGTCCAGCACCCGGGTCAGAGACTTCTTCCGCCCCTGGGCGATGCCGTCGGACACCAGGCCGTCGCCCTCATAGCCGATGAGGGGCTTCACCCGCAGCAGCGCCCCCGCAGTGGCCGCCGCCCGGCCGATGCGGCCCCCGTGGCGCAGATACTCCAGGTCATTTGTGGTGAAGAAAATACGCCCGGTTTTCTTCGTCTCCTCCAAAATGGCCGCCGCCGCCTCCAGAGAGAGGCCCCGGTCCCGGAGATGGACCGCCTCCAGCACCAGTAGCCCCTGGAGCACGGTGGCCAGCCGGGAGTCCAGTACCCGGACCTGGGCCTGGGGGAACTCCTCCAGCAGCTCCTCCCGGGCGTTCCGGGCGGACTGGATGGAGCCGCTGAAGGGCTCGTTGAGGCAGATGCACAGCACCGCCTCCCCCCGCTGGGCGAAGGGGCGGAAGGCGTCCAGGTAGTCCTCTACGGTGGGCATGGAGGTGTGGGGAAAGACGCCGGGGTGGTCCGCCATCTGCTGGTAGAACGCCCGGGCGGAGATGTCCTTCTCCTCCCGGTAATAGCGCTCTCCGTCCAGAGAGACATAGTAGGAGACCAGGGTGACCCCCAGCCGCTCCGCCCGCTCCCGCCCCAGGTCACAGGAGCTGTCACTGACGATTTGAAAGTTCATGTCTGCCTCACTTTCCGGCCCCAGCCGATCGATCGGGTAAAATGGATGTAAAAAACATCATATCCTGTTTCAAAACAAAAAGCAATGCGGAAATTTAAAAATTCTGAAAAAACCGCCGCCCGCCCCGCCTTGACGGGGGGAAGCGGGAGACCGTATAATGGACCCAGAAAGAGGCCTGCGGGCCGGGGCAGTCCCACGGGTATGGCCCGCGCCCCGCAGCAAAGGGCATACATATAACATATAAAGGAGGCAGCTGTTATGCAGGAGCGGGAGCTTCAATTCCACATCCAGTGCGTCCCCGGCCAGGTGGGCCGGTACTGCATCCTCCCCGGGGACCCGGGGCGGTGTGAGGAGATCGCCCGGTATTTCGACCGTCCGGCCCACGTCCAGACCAACCGGGAGTTCACCACCTACACCGGCACCCTCCTGGGGGAGCAGGTGAGCGTGGTGTCCACCGGCATCGGCGGGCCCTCGGCGGCCATCGCCATGGAGGAGCTGTGCAATTTGGGGGCGGACACCTTTGTGCGGGTGGGTACCTGCGGGGGCATCGCCCTGGAGGTCCAGAGCGGCGACGTGGTGGTGGCCACCGGCGCGGTGCGCATGGAGGGGACCAGCCGGGAGTACGCCCCCATCGAGTTCCCGGCGGTGCCCCACTACCAGGTCCTCACCGCCCTGGTCCAGGCGGCCCAAGACCTGGGGAAGCCCTGGAAGGCCGGGGTGGTCCAGTGCAAGGACTCCTTCTACGGCCAGCACTCCCCCGGCCGGATGCCCGTGTCCTATGAGCTGGAGGAGAAGTGGGAGGCCTGGAAGCGGCTGGGCGTTTTGGCCAGCGAGATGGAGTCCGCAGCCCTGTTTACCGTGGCCGCCGCCCGAGGCGTCCGGTGCGGCTCCGTCTTCCATGTGATCTGGAACCAGGAGCGGGAGAAGGCCGGCCTGGACCAGAAGGAGTCCCACGACACCTCCGCCGCCATCCAGGTGGGGGTGGAGACGCTGAAGATCCTCATCCGCCGGGACCGGGGGGAGTGAGGCCGTTTCCGCCGGTGGGCGCTTTGGCCGCGCGTGGGCCCAATCAGCCCCTCCGCCGGGCCGCCCGGTCAAAGAAGTCCAGCATGCGGCGGTTGGTCTCCCGGCTCTCCGGCCAGTCCCAGTGGGAGACCTCAAACACGTGGGTGAGCCGCTCCCCCTGCGCCCTGGTCCAGAGGATCACCTCGTGCTCCAGGGGGGAGCGGTCCAGGTAGCGGATGAGCCGCCGGCTCTGGGAGAAGTAGGCGTCCGGCTCGCTGGCGATCACCAGAATGGGGGGCAGGTCCAGGCCGGGGGCGGTGTCCTCAAAGCTGGCGTGGCCGTACAGGGGGGACATCCGCCACCGGGGACCGAAGAAATACCGCTGATACTCCCGGGTGACCGCCTGGTCCAGGGGCGGGCGGAGGAAGGCGAACCGGTAGATGTCGCACACCCCGTGGGCGATGGCCAGGGCGGTGATCTGGCCGCGGAGGGGCTCCACCCCGTACAGGGCCTGGAGGGCGGGGCTCTTTTGGATGCAGGCGGCCAGCCCGGCCAGATGCCCGCCGGCGGAGTCGCCGGTGAGAAGGAGGCGGCCCAGGTCGAAGCCGTGCTTCGCCCCGTGGTCCTCCAGCCAGTGGAGGCTGGCGAACACGTCCTGGACCTGCTCCCGCAGCCCCACATGGGGCAGCAGGCGGTAGCTCATCCCCATGACGGCGTACCCCTGGGCGGCCAGAGCCATACAGTAATTTTGGTTCAGCCCCCGGTCTCCGTGCATCCACCCACCCCCGTGGACGTCCACCACCGTGGGCAGGGGCCCTGAGGCCCCCGCCGGGCGGTATAGGTTCAGGGTGTGCATGGGGTGTCCGTCCGGCAGGTAGGGGAGACCCTCCAGGACCTCCACCCCCGGAGGGACGGGCTGCGCCCCCAGCCGGGCGGCATCCCGCCTGGCGTTGCGCCGCCATTTTTCGTCGATCATGCCACGGATGAGAACGCCCATAAAAATGCCTCCTGAGTTCGAAAAAATGGAAAAACAGCCCCGGCCAGCGGCCGGGGCTGTTTTCTTTCTGTGGAACTTAGCCCTCAGAGATCGCGCCCATGGGGCAGGTACCGGCGCAGGAACCGCAGTCCAGGCAGGCACCGGCGTCGATCACATAATGAGCGTCGCCCTGAGAAATGGCGCCCACGGGGCAGGCATCCGCGCAGGAACCACAGCTGATGCAAGCATCGCTAATGACATAAGCCATTGGAATACACCTCCCTTAAATGTACATCTTATTTTATCACAACTTTTTAAAAATGCAAGGGGAAATTCATCCTGGTTTTCTCCCCGGAAGCGCGCGTCCCCACGCTTCATTCCCCATCCTGACTAATCCCGCGGAAAACCGGGCATAGTGAAGCTGTCCCCTCTCCGGGCGGAGGTCCGTGGGGGGGGAGAGTACAGAAGATTGTGAGGGAAGAAATATGGCGGACAGCCGTTTTACATCCACCGCCCTGGGGGCCATCCGGCTGGCCCAGGAGAACGCCGCCCGGCTGGGGCACAGCTATGTGGGCAGCGAGCACCTGCTGCTGGCCCTGGCCAGCCAGGAGTACAGCCTGGCCGCCCGGATGCTGAAGGAGGCCGGGGCGGACGGCCAGACGCTGCGGGCGGCCATCGCCCAGCTGGTGGGGACCGGGGTGCCCGGCCGCACCCTTCACCAGGGGCTCACGCCCCAGTGCTGTCAGGTGATCCGGCAGGCGGCGGCGGAGTGCCGGCGGCTGGACCAGAGCGCCGTCAGCGCGGAGCACCTGCTGCTGGGGCTGCTGAAGGAGCCCTCCAGCTCTGCGGTGCGGCTGCTGACCGACTGCCAGGTGGACAGCAAGGAGCTCTATCGGGCGGTGTGCGCCTCCCTGGGCGGGGAGGAGAACCCCCTCCGCCCTCTGCGGAGCCGGGAGGGGGAGCGCCTGTCCGGGGACACCAGGCAGCTGGACCAGTGCGCCCGGGACCTGACGAGGATGGCCGCCGACGGCCGTCTGGACCCGGTGATCGGCCGGGAGGCGGAGCTGGAGCGGGTGATCCAGATCCTCTCCCGGCGCACCAAGCACAACCCCGCCCTCATCGGGGAGCCCGGCGTGGGCAAGACAGCGGTGGCGGAGGGACTGGCCCTGGCCATTGCCGACGGCACCGCCCCCGCCCACCTGCTGGGCAAGCGGGTGTGCGCCCTGGACCTGTCCGCCATGGTGGCGGGCACCAAGTACCGGGGGGAGTTTGAGGAGAAGCTCAAGCACGTCCTCCAGGAGGTGCGCCGGGCGGGCAATGTGATCCTGTTCATCGACGAGCTCCACACCATCGTGGGGGCCGGTTCCGCCGAGGGGGCCATCGACGCGGCCAACATTTTAAAGCCCGCCCTCTCCCGGGGTGAGATCCAGGTGATCGGGGCCACCACCCTGGACGAGTACCGGAAGTATATCGAAAAGGACTCCGCCCTGGAGCGGCGGTTCCAGCCGGTGACGGTCCGGGAGCCCACCCGGGAGGAGACCCTGGCCATTCTCCGGGGCCTTCGGAGCCGGTACGAGTCCCACCACCACCTGACCATCACCGACCGCTGCCTGGAGGCGGCGGTGGACCTGTCCATCCGCTATCTGCCGGAGCGGTTTCTCCCGGACAAGGCCATCGACCTGGTGGATGAGGCGGCCTCCCAGGCCCGGCTGTCCGCCCGGGCCCTGCCCCCGGAGCTGAAGTCCCTGGAGGAGCGGGCGGTGCAGGCTGGGCGGCAGCTGGCCCAGGCCATTCGAAAGCAGGACTTTGAGGAGGCCGCCATGCTCCGGGACGCGGAGGGAGATTTCCGGCGGGAGCTGGAGGCGGGGCGCCGCCGCTGGCAGAGAAAACAGCCCCACCAGACGGTGGGGGAGGAGCACGTCCGGGCGGTGCTGTCCCAGTGGACCGGGGTCCCCGTGTCCGACCCGGACGAGACCGACCGGCGGGCGCTGTTGGAGCTGGAGGAGACGCTGCGCCGGGACCTGCTGGGCCAGGACCGGGCGGTGGAGGCGGTGGCCCGGGCCGTCCGCCGCAGCCGCCTGGGGCTGAAGGACCCCCGGCGGCCGGTGGGGTGCTTCCTGCTGCTGGGGCCCACCGGGGTGGGCAAGACCCAGCTGTGCCGCTCCCTGGCCCGGGCCCTGTTCGGCAGCCGGGACGCCCTGCTGCGCTTTGACATGTCCGAGTATATGGAGGCCCATTCCGTCTCCCGCCTCATCGGCTCACCCCCCGGCTATGTGGGCCACGAGGAGGGGGGCCAGCTCACCGAGCGGGTGCGGCGGAAGCCCTGGTCGGTGGTGCTGCTGGACGAGCTGGAGAAGGCCCACCGGGACGTGTGGTCCATCCTCCTCCAGGTGATGGAGGAGGGGGTGCTCACCGATTCCCAGGGGCGGAAGACCGACTTTCGGAACACGGTGCTGGTGATGACCTCCAACCTGGGGGCGCGGCACTTCCGTCAAAAAGCCCGGCTGGGCTTCTCCCAGGGGGGAGAGGAGGACCGCTCCGCCCTGGAGGGGGCGGTGCTGGAGGAGGCCAGGAGGACCTTTGCTCCGGAGTTCCTCAACCGCCTGGACGCCGCCCTGGTGTTCCATCCCCTGGACGGGGAGACCTTGGCCGCCATCACCCGGCAGCTCCTGGCGCAGACCGGGGAGCGGCTGGCCGCCCAGGGGATCTCCCTCCAGGTGGAGGAGGGGGCGGTGGACCTGCTGGCCCGGAGCGGCCGGGACCGGGATTACGGGGCCCGCCCCCTCCGCCGGGCCATCGCCGCACAGGTGGAGGACCCCGCCGCCGACCTGATGCTGGAGGGGTGCCTCAGGCGGGGGGACACCCTCCAGGTGACGGAGGAGGATGGCAGGCTCCAGGTGCGGCCCGGGCCCCAGGGGCCGCCCCCCGCCGCAGAGTAGACAGTATGAATATAATATTGAAAACTAGATTTGGTGATTTTTTATATTGATATTCCGCCGGGGGGCGGGTATACTGTAGATAAGCTCAAGCAGTATTTCCCGGTCCCCTTCCGGGGGCCGGCCCCGTCTCCCGCGGAAAGGAGTGTTTTTCATGCGAGGATCTGCCATCTCTCTTCACAATGCCGCCGTTCCCCGGGTCAAGCCCCGCCGGAAGAAGGAGGTGCGGGATCCCTACGACGGCCTGCGGCCCTGGTCGGCCATCACCCACGGCGTGGGGGCCGTGCTGGCGGTGCTGGGCACAGTGCTGCTGGCGGTCCGGTCCGTTCTGGCGGGGAGCTGGCTCCACCTGGCGGTGTTTTTGATCTACGGCCTGTCCATGATCTGCCTGTACACGGCCAGCACCCTGTACCACTGCGTCAACACCACCCCGGCCAAGCGCATCGCCCTGCGGAAGTACGACCACTGCTCCATCTACCTGCTCATCGCCGGGAGCTACACCCCCATCTGCGCCACCGTCCTCCTGGGGGACGGGGGGATCCCCCTGCTGTCGGTGATCTGGGCCCTGGCCTTTGCTGGGATCATTCTCACCATCGCCAAGCTGGAGATCCCCCGCTGGCTCACCAGCGTGATCTACCTGTTTATGGGCTGGCTGTCCCTGGCGGCCATCGTTCCCCTGGTGCGGCTGCTGCCCACGGCGGGGATGGTGTGGCTGGTGGCCGGGGGACTGCTGTACACCGTGGGGGGCGTGCTGTACGCCGTCAAGTGGCCCGGCCGGAACAACCCCCGGTTCGGCTGCCACGAGATCTTCCACGTGTTTATCCTCCTGGGCTCCCTGTGCCACTTCTTCCTGATGTACCAGGTGATCGCGCCCTGAGACAGGGCGTTGAAACGCGCTCCGGTCTGTGTCTGGGACCGGAGCGCGTTTTTCTGCCTGTTGGGGGAAGCGCGCAGGCAGGGCTCCCTCCAAGGTAGGGGCGGCCCTTGGCCGCCCACACCCCCTCCGTCACGGCTTCGCCGTGACACCTCCCCCGTCAAGGGGGAGGCTTGGAGGGATGCGCCCCACTCCACGCACCTGCTCCAGGATTTGCCCACTCTACATTCTGCATTCCTGCATTTTTCATTTCCCAAAAAGCATCCCCCGCCTCTGACGAACAGGGGCGGGGGAGTTCTGCGTTTGGGTTACTTTTTGGGCTGGGACAGGGGCTTGATCTCCGTCTGATACACCCGGCGCAGGAAGATGGTGCACAGGGTCAGGGAGAACAGCTCAGCCACGGGGAAGGCCCACCACACCAGGCCCAGGTCCCCGGACAGGGACAGCAGGAAGCCCACGGGCAGGAGGACCACCAGCTGGCGCACCACAGAGACGGCCAGGGACAGCACACCGTGGCCCAGGGCCTGGAACACGGAGGAGCAGACGATGGCGTATCCGGCGAACAGGAAGCTGAGCGAGATGGTCCGCAGGGCGGGCACGCCGATGGCCACCATGTCGCCGGTGCTGCCCTCAGACTGGAACAGGTCCAGGAGAACGTGGGGGACCAGCTGGAAGATGAGCAGGCCCACCATCATGATGCACACCGCGTAGGTGACGCTGTAGCGGATGGTTTTGGTGATCCGGTCCGGGCGGCGGGCCCCGTAGTTGAAGGCCACGATGGGCACCATGCCGTTATTTAGGCCGAAGACGGGCATGAAGATGAAGGACTGAAGCTTGAAGTACACGCCGAAGACCGCCGTGGCGGTGGTGGTGAAGGCGATGAGGATCTTGTTCATGCCGAAGACCATCACCGAGCCGATGGACTGCATG
>CASEKM010000024.1 GCA_949288405.1 uncultured bacterium
TTTGGTGCGCGAGGCGGGAGTCGAACCCGCACGCCCTTGCGAGCACTGGCACCTGAAGCCAGCGAGTCTACCAATTCCACCACTCGCGCAGAGGTGAAACGCGCTGTTCCTTAGCGCGAGGTATATGTTACCACACTTGTCCCCATGTGTCAACACTTTTTTCACTTTTTTCTGCGGGAACAGTTTTGGGAAAACGGGAGGGGGGAAACCGGCAGTTTTTAAAGAATTCAGAGGGAAATTTTATAGAAATCTTAATCCTTTCTTCAAGGCCCCTTATGGTGTCCCTGGTATGCTGGGGGCAGAGAAAGGGGAGAGGTGCCTGTGTCATGTGAGGAAAAGACCGTTGTCATGTGAGGAAAAGACCGTTTATATTTTGCTGACGCGCTCCGAGACCTGGTTTTCCCGGCTGATCCATCTGGCCACCGACGACCGCTACACCCACGCCTCCATCGGCCTGGACGGCCCGAGCGGCCCTTTTTACAGCTTCGCCCGGAAGTATGAGCACTTCGCCCTCCCCGCGGGGCTGGTGGAGGAGCGGGTGGAGCCCCAGATCCGGGCCGGGCGGGGGGAGACCCCCTGCTGCCTCTATGAGCTGAAGGTCCCGGCTCCGGTGTACCGCCGCCTCCGCCGGCAGCTGGGCAGCATGTACGCCCGGCGGGAAAAGTACCGCTATAACCTGCTGGGGGCGCTCTCCTGCTACTTCAACCGCCCGCTGCCCCGGGAGAACCGCTACTTCTGTTCCCAGTTCGCCGCCACCCTTCTGGAAAACTGCGGTGCGGTGGAGCTGGGCAAAAACCCGGACCTGATCCGGCCCGCCGACTTCTGCCAGGTGAAGCAGCTCCGGCCGGTCTACCAGGGGGAACTGGGGCGCCTGCCCTAGACGGCGACGGCTTAACGGAAAAACCGGGCGCGGACCGCTGAGGTCCGCGCCCGGCGCGCTTTCCAGCGCTGGAGCTTACAGCAGGGTGAGGTAGTCGGTGGACACCCAGCCGGTGACGGCGGCGCTTCCGCTGGAGAAGAGGACCTGGTACCAGCCGGGGACCGTGTCGTCCAGCACGGCCACCTGGGCGCCGTATTTCAGGCTGGAGATGACCGGACTGTCCAGGCTGGGGCTGGAGCGCACGTTCAGGCTGGGCTCGGCGGTGACCTGGCCCGCCGTCTCGGCGGGAGCGCACTGGAGGACGGCGCTGGCGGCGAGGGAGCCGCAGGAGGCGGTGATGGTCACCGTGGGGGTGCCCACACCGGCGTACACGTTGGTGACGACGCCCTCGGCGTCCACCGGGGCCACCGCGGGGTCGCTGGAGCTCCAGGTGACGGCGCCGGTCCCGCCGGTGAGGGAGGCGTGGAGCTGGATGGACTCCCCGCCGGCCACAGAGGCCTCCGTCACATCCAGGGTCAGGACCGCGTCGGGGGACAGCTCGGGCTGCTCCGGCTCAGGCTCGGGTTCGGGCTCCGGCTCCTGAGAGGGCTCCTGGCTGGTGGTGAGCAGCCGGTACAGGAGGGTGGCCATCTCCGCCCGGGTCAGGTTGCCCTTGGGGTTCAGGCCGCTGCCCGTGCCGCTGAGGAGGCCCTGGGAGACCAGAGCGGCCATGTGGGGCCGGGCGTAGTCGGCGATCTGCCCCTGGTCGGCAAACTGATCCAAAACAGACAGATCGGCCTCCGGGCTGTCCAGACCCAGCAGGGGCATGGCCTGGTGGAGGATGGTGGCGGCCTGCTCCCGGGTGACCAGGTCGTCGGGGGCGAAGCGGCCGGGGGCCACGCCGGACACCAGACCGTTGGAGGTGGCCCAGGCCACGGCGGCGGCGTAGTAGGCGGTGCTGTCCACATCCTCGAAGGCGGGGGCGTCGGACACCGCCGGGCGGCCCAGGGCGCCGTAGAGCATCAGCACAAAGTCCCGGCGGTAGATGGGATGGTTGACGCCGAACTCAGAGGTGGAGATGCCGCTGACGATGCCGTGGTCATAGCAGTACTCCACCGCCTGATAGGCCCAGTGGTCCTCGGTCACGTCGGTGTGGATGTTGTTCAGGGTGACGGCGATGGTCTTGGTGATGCCGCCGGCGGTGGCGGTGATGGTCCCGCTGGTGCCGTTGGCGGAGGCGGTGAACACCCCCTCCGGGGTAATGGTGCCCACGTCGCCGGTGACGGCCCAGGTGACCCCGGGGGCTCCGGTGCGCAGGGCGGTCCGGGACCAGTAGGAGCCGGATGCGGTGAGGGAGACGCTCTCCCCGGGCTCCAGGGACAGGGAGGAGACGGCGGCGTTGCTGCCGGTGCGGGTGACGGTCAGGTCGGTCAGGGCGCTGACTACATGGATCTGGGCGGTGCCGGACACATCCAGGGAGGGGGAGTACAGCTCGATGGTGTCCGTTCCGGCGGTGTCCCCGGCGGTGTAGACGCCGCCGTTAAAGGAGCCCAGGCCGTCCTCCGAGGTGAATTCCACATCGGTGCCCCGGCTGGAGACGGTGGTGAGGCCCCGGTCCAGAGCGGCCGCATCCCCCAGTGTGACGGAGGAGCCGGTGAGCACCACCAGGCCGTCCTCCCGCAGGGCGAGGCGGTCGGCCTCTCCGTCGGCGATGTCCTCGTCGGTGACCAAGAGGATGAAGGCGGCGCAGGAGCGCAGAGATCCCTCCGAGGGGGAGTTGACCACTGTGAGGCCGTCGGTGCCGGGCAGGCGGAGGGCGAAGGTGGTGGAGCCGCCGCCGTCCAGGTTGACTGCCCACTCACAGCCCTGCTGGACCAGCTCCTCGGCCAGGTCCAGCTCGGTGAGGCCGCCGGAATAGCCGGACTGGCGGCCGTCGGCGGCGTAGAAGAGCATGGTGCCGTCCTCCTTCACCCCGACCGCCGTGCGGGGGGCGCGACCCTTGGCGTAGTGCCAAGTGGAGCTGTCGGTGACCGCGCCCCGGGAGACGAGGATGTCGCCGCAGCCGCTGGCCCACTGGGCCTGGGACAGGTTTTCGTCGGCGCAGGAGGTGGTGAGGGTGACCTGGTCCCCCGGCGCGTAGCTGGTGAAGAGATCGTAGTAGCCGGACTCGAAGGCGGCGGTGAGTATGTAGTTGCCCTCGCCGATGGGCTGGGCGTCCTGGGTCTCAAAGACCTCGGTCACCTCCAGAGAGAGGGTGCTGTTCACCGTCAGATCGGTGTCCCAGTCCTCCGCTGTCAGCTCCATGCGGATCATCCGGCCCCCGGCGGACTCGGTGTGGGTGGAGACGGTGGAGAAGTCCTCGTTGAAGAGATACAGCCCGCCGGCGGAGTCCCGCCACTTGTTGAAGTGGGCCAGGGACACCGACTCCCCGGTGCGCTCGTTGGTCACGGTGATCTCCACCTGGGGGGAGGCGGACAGGCGCAGCTCTCCATCCACCATGGAGACGGCGTGCTCCCCCTCGGGGCTGGACTTGTAGACCCCGTCCTCGATGGCAATGCCGTTGGGGATGCCGCTGCCCATGGTGAAGAAGTCGCTGTTGATGCCCCCCACCACGTGGTAGCCCAGCTCCTGGGCGGTGCGGATGGCCCGGTTGATGGTGGCGGCCCCGTAGACGGTGCCGGCGGCCTGGATCATGATGGGGTAGACGTCGCTGTCCGGCTCCAGCTCCAGGGAGAAGCTCTCCATCCGCCCGGCGGCGGAGTGGTTGGAGACGGTGTTGCGGTAGGTCAGCCCGTCGGCCAGCTCCTGGGCGGTGTCGAGCTGGGTGCTGCCGGCGTTGGCGCTGGCGGCGGGACACAGCAGCGCGGCGGCCAGCGTCAGGGCCAGGGCGCGCTTTGGCAGATTACGAATGGCGGAACGGTTCATGGTACACTCCTTTTTTCATCGCTTGGTTTCCGAGAAACGGCCGGCGGCATCCGCCGGGCCGGAAGGATCGTGGGAACAGCCCCCATTATAGCAGGTAATTTACATAAAATCAATGTGAAGGAAGTGGGAAAAAAGACCAGACTGGACAAGAAATCGGGGAAAGTATGAACAAGCCGTGAATCTGGCGGAGAACAGTTGAAAAAGGGAGGGGGTTGGTGTACAATAAAGCGATTCTACCCCCGCAGGCGGGGGCGCGGGAGGGGCGGAAGGCTTGGCGAGAGAAAACGATCATGCCACCCGGACCATCAGTATTGTGATGGTCATTACCTTGCTTGGAAAAGTTTTGGGACTGTTTCGGGACCACCTGATGGCGGTCCACTACGGCACCGTGGGGATGGAGGCCAAGGCCTTCTACATTGCCAGCCGCATCCCCCGGGTCTTTTTTGATGTGGTGTTTGCCTCGGCCATCGCGGCCTGCTTCATCCCCGTGTTCAGCGAGTACCTGACCCAGCGGGGAAAGAAGGAGGCCTTTCGCTTCGGAGGCAACTTTTTATCTGTGATGACCCTGCTCACCGCCCTGCTGACGGGGCTGGGCATTTTATTTGCAGAGCCTCTGGTGACCCTGTTTGCCGACGGGTATGACCCGGAGACGGCGGCCCTGGCGGCCTCCCTCACCCGGGTGATGTTCCCCACGGTGCTCTTTACCGGGGTGGCCTTCTCCTTTGTGGGCATTTTGCAGGCCATGGACCGCTTCAACATCCCAGCCCTCATCAGCACCATCTCCAATCTGGTGATCATCGGCTACTTCTACCTTCTGGATGAGGAGTGGGGGGTGTACGGGCTGGCGGCGGCCTATCTGGCCGGCTGGCTGCTCCAGGCCCTGGTGCAGGTCCCCTCCTTAAAACAGATCGGGTTTCGGTATCATCCAGACTTCAATTTCCGCACGGAGGGGATGCGCCGGGCCTTCGCCCTCATGGGGCCGGTGATGGTGTCCACCTGGGTGCAGCCCATCAATCTGACCATCAACGCCCGGTTCGGCTCCCACCTGTACGACGGGGCGGGGGTGTCCGCCATGGAGTACTCCACCAACTTGTATCTGGTGATCGCCGGGGTGTTTATCCTGTCCATCACCAATGTGATCTTCCCCAAGCTGTCCCGCCTCACCGCCCAGCACCAGGAGGAGGCCTTCCGGGATACCCTGCGGCAGACGGTCCACGGGAGCCTGTTTTTCGTCCTGCCCATGGCGGCGGGGCTGATGCTGCTGGCCCGGCCCCTGGTGTCCTTCCTGTACGGGGGCGGGGAGTTTGACGAGTTTTCCGTGTCCATCACCTCCCAGGCCCTGGTGTGGGTCTCCCTGGGCATGGTGGGCTACGGCCTTCAGAATATCCTGAGCCGCTCCTACTTTGCCAAGCAGGACGGCCGCACCCCCCTGATCGCCGGCGGGGTGTCCATTCTGGTCAACATCGGCCTGTGCATGGCCCTCACCGAGCCCATGGGAGTGGCGGGGCTGGCCATCTCCTCCACGGTGTCTTCCACCCTGTACGCCGTCCTCCTGCTGGTCCCCCTGGAGCTGCGGGGAGAGG
This sequence comes from uncultured bacterium, assembly GCA_949288405.1. Classification (GTDB taxonomy): domain Bacteria; phylum Bacillota; class Clostridia; order Oscillospirales; family Oscillospiraceae; genus Lawsonibacter. Next base: position 5,368 of record CASEKM010000024.1, read on the forward strand.
GGGTGCTGTCCGGGCGGTTTTGTCTGGATTTCGGCAAGATGCTCCTGGCCGCCCTGGGCATGTCCGGGGCGGTGTGGCTGGCCCGGCGCGGGCTGGAGTCCCTGCTGCCCGCGGGCAAGCTGGGGGAGCTGATCCTGCTGGGGGCCTGCGCCGCCCTGGGGGCGGCGGTCTATTTCCTCCTCTCCGCCCTGCTGCGGCTGGAGGAGATGGGCCTGGCCCGAAGCATGTGGAAAAAACTGAGAAATCGAGGTTGAGCAATGGAACGAATGCAGCGGATCGTCAAGGCCAGCGCCCTGTACCGGGTGCTCTTTGCCCTGTGCCTCTGGTTTGGCCGCCAGTGGCAGGGGAGCGGCCTTATCCAGTGGTTCATCCACCCGCCCCTGGAGCAGGAGCGGGCGGAGTCGGAGAGCAGCGTCTTCACCCGGGCCTGGCGGGCCGTCCACAGGGGCCTGTGCCGGGTCTATGAGGCGCTCCATTTAAGGGGGCTGTTCCACGGGCTCGGCGCCTCCCGGGTGGGGCTCTGGTCCAGGTCCAGCGTTTTCACCAAGAGCTGGCTTTGGGCGGGGGCGGCGGCGGTGCTGGCCCCCATCCTGCCCACCATGGCGGTGCTGGGGCTGATGCTGGTGAGCTGCTTCTCCCTGCTGCTGGGCCTGATGGACCGGCGGGAGCGGGAGCTGTTCTACACCCCCTATAACCGGTACATCTGGATGTATGCGGCCATCTACCTGGTGGGGACGGCCTTCTCCGTCACCCGGTCGGGCAGCCTGCTGGGCGGGTGCCTGACGGTGGCCTTCACCCTCTTTGCCCTGGTGCTGGAGAACTCCATCACCAGCCGGCGGCAGCTGGACACCCTGATTTTGCTGATGGTGCTGGCGGGGGCGGCGGTGGCCCTGTACGGCATCTGCCAGTACCTGTTCGGCTGGGGCTACCAGTCGGAGGCCTGGGTGGACAGCGATATGTTCAGCGACATCACCTTCCGGGTGACCGCCACCCTGGAGAACCCCAACATGCTGGGCCAGTACCTGATCCTGTCCATTGCCCTGGGGGGAGCCGGGCTGTTGTCCGCCAAGGACTGGGGGATGCGGGTGGTCTACTTCTTCTGCTGCGGCCTCATGTGCGTGTGCATGCTGCTCACCTTCGCCCGGGGGGCCTGGCTGGGTCTGGTGTTTGCCGGGCTGGTGTTCCTTCTGTTCCTCCAGCCCAGGCTGCTTCTGCTGACCCCGTTTTTGGTGGTGGCCCTGTTCTTCATCCTGCCGGATACGGTGATCGCCCGGTTCACCAGCATCGGAAACCTGGGGGACCAGTCCACCTCCTACCGGGTGTACATCTGGATGGGCACCCTGGCCATGCTGAAGGACTACTGGCTGTGCGGCATCGGCCCCGGGGACGCGGCCTTCAATCTGGTCTATCCCCGGTACAGCTACAGCGGCATCACCGCCCCCCACTCCCACAACCTGTTTTTGCAGATCATGTGCGACGCGGGCGTGGTGGCCCTGGTGATCTTCGTGCTGCTGCTGTTCCACTTCTTCCGGGACCTGTGCGCCGCCTTCTGCCGGGAGAAGGGGGACGCCTTCAGCCGCTTCCATCTGGCGGCGGTGGTGGCGGGAATGGCCGGCTTTATGGTCCAGGCCATGACGGACTACTCCTTTTATAATTACCGGGTCATGTTCCTGTTCTGGGCGTATATCGCCCTGGGCGGGCTGCTGGCCCGGAGAAACAGATTGCCGGAGAGGGGGAGCGAAGGGTGATCCGAGTTTTGAACATCATCAGCGATACCAACATCGGCGGGGCTGGCCGGGTGCTCATCAACTATTTGCAGTACGCCGACCGGGAGCAGTTTGACACCGCCGTGGCCCTGCCCCGGGGCAGTCTGCTGAAGGCCCCTCTGGAGGAGCTGCACACCACCGTCTACGAGGTGGACGGCATTGCCGACCGCTCCTATGACAAGGGGGACGTGAAGGTGCTCCGGGAGCTGATTCGCCGGGTGGACCCGGACATCGTCCACACCCACGGGGCCCTGTCCGGCCGCATCGCCGCCAAGCAGTGCGGGAAAAAGATCGTCTATACCCGCCACTCCGCCTTCCCGGTGCCCGCCAAGCTGCGGTATCCCCCCGGCCGGTGGGTGAACAAGTGGATGAACGAGCACTACGCCGACCGGATCATTGCGGTGAGCCCGGCGGCGGCGGCCAACCTCACCGACGCCGGGGTGTCCCCCAGGAAGATCACGGTGATGATGAACGGCGTGGCCTCGGTGGAGCGCGCCGACCCGGAGACGTGCCGGGCCTTCCGGGCGAAGTACGGCCTTCAGGAGGGGGTGTTCACCGCCGGCATCCTGGCCCGCATCGAGCCCTATAAGGGCCACCTGCACATTGTGGAGGCGGCGCAGCAGCTGAAGGGGGAGGGGCGGAAGCTCCAGGTGCTGATCGCCGGCACCGGCGGCTATGAGGAGGAGCTGCGGGGGGAGGTGTCCCGCCGCGGCCTGGAGGACACTGTATTTTTCCTGGGCTTCCAGAGCGACGTGGCCCCGGTGCTCTCCGTGCTGGACGTGCAGCTCAACGCCTCCTACGGCACCGAGACCTCCAGCCTGTCCATCCTGGAGGGGATGAGCATGGGCCTGCCCGCCGTGGTGAGCAGCTACGGGGGGAACCCCTGGCTCATTGACGACGGGGAGGACGGCCTGATCTTCCCCAACCGGGACAGCGCGGCCCTGGCCCGGTGCGTCGCCCGCCTCATGGACGAGCCGGACACCCTCCGGCACATGGGGGAGCGGGCGGTGGAGATCTTCCACCGCCGGTTCACCGGCCAAATCTTTGCGAAAAATGTAGAGCAGGTCTACCTGGACCTGCTGAAAGGAGTACCCCATGGAACGAAATGACCACAAATTCCGCCTGCGGCTGAATCTGTTCGACGCCATCATCCTGGTGGTGGTGCTGGCGGTGGGCGCCGCGGCAGTCTGGTTCGGATTGCGCTCCGGCGGGAGCGAGTCCGCCCCCAGCGCCCGGACGGTGCAGTACACCGTCCTGTTCCAGAGCATGAAGCAGGGCGGCAGCGAGCTGATCCAGCCCGGCGACCAGCTGGTGGACACGGTGAAGAACTATAAGATGGGGACCGTGGTGAGCGTCCGCTCCGAGCCCGCCCTGGTCCAGGTGCTGGACCAGGAGACCCGCACCTATGTGGACGCGGAGCTGGCCGGCTATGAGGATGTATATGTGACGGTGGAGAGCGCCTGCACCCAGCGGGACGACGCCCTGCTGCTGGACGGGGGCTATGACTTCCGGGTGGGGCAGACCGCCTATGTGCGGGGCCCCGGCTATATGGGCAGCGGCCCGGTCACTGAGATCGTGAGGGAGGCGGAAGGATGAAGATTTTAGATCGGGACGGCCGCCTGTTCGGCAAGATCAGCATTATCGACGTGATCGTCATTCTGGTGGTGGCCGTGCTGGCCCTGGCCATCTATGTGAAGGGGCAGATGCCCCAGACGGGCGCCAGCGTCACCACCACACCCGTGGTCTATCAGATCCTGGCGGACAACCAGCCGGAGTACATGCTGGACGCCATCCAGGTGGGGGACCAGCTCTTTGACAAGGAGCGCAGCACCGGCGGCTCCCTGGGAGAGATCATCGACGTCCAGGTCAGCGACGGCACCTATCAGGGGGAGCTGGACGACGGCACCGTGGCCGACGTGCCGGCGGAGGGGTACTACAACATCCTGATGACCATTCGGGGAGAGGCCCTGGTGGGGTCGGACGGCTCGGTGGCCCTGAACCGGATCTACGACCTGGGGGTCAACTCCCACCGGTATTTCAATACCAGATACGCCTACTTCCTGGGACTGGTGACCGATATCCAGCTCCAGGAGGCGGACCCCGCCCAGTAAGGGGGGAGGACCTGTGAAGATCTTAATGGCGACCATGGGCCTGGACATCGGCGGGGCGGAGACCCACATCGTGGAGCTGGCCAAGGAGCTGAAGGCGGAGGGCCACGACATTGCTATCGCCTCCAACGGCGGGGTGTACGTGCCCGAGATTAAGGCCGCCGGCATCCGCCACTACCCGGTGCCCATGCACCGGCGGGACCTGAACTGCATGCGCCGGGCCCGGAGCATGCTGAAAAAGATCATCCGCCAGGAGCAGCCCGATGTGGTCCACGCCCACGCCCGCATCCCTGCCTTTCTGTGCGGCTCCCTTCAGCCGTCCATGAAGTTCCCCTTCGTCACCACCGCCCACTGGGTGTTCGAGACCCGGGGGATGCTTCGCTACCTCACCAACTGGGGGCAGCGGACGGTGGCGGTGTCCGAGGACATCAAGGCCTATCTGATGCGGGAGTACGGGGTGCCCGAGGGGCACATCACCGTCACCGTCAACGGCATCGACACCAACAAATTTTCCCCGGACATCTCCCGGGACAAGGTGATGGCCCAGCTGGGGCTGGACCCCGCCAAGCCGGTGATCTCCTACGTCAGCCGCATGGACGAGGACCGGGCCCTGGTGGCCCGGCAGCTGGTGGAGATCGCCCCCGACCTGGACCGGGCGGTCCCCGGGGTGCAGCTCATCATTACCGGCGGCGGCAATGTGTTCGGTGAGATCAAGGCCCGGGCCGACCAGGTGAATGAACAGCTGGGCCGCGCCTGTGTGGTGATGACCGGCCCCCGCACCGATATCAACGAGATCGTGGCGGCGGGGGACGTCTTTGTGGGGGTGTCCCGCTCCGCCCTGGAGGCCATGTCGGCGGCCAAGCCGGTGATCGTGGCGGGCAACGAGGGCTACCAGGGCCTCTTTGGCCCGGACAAGCTGGAGGAGGCCCAGGCGGGCAACTTCTGCTGCCGCGGCCTGCCCATGTCTACCCCGGAGCGGCTGAGGGAGGACGTGCTGTCCGCCCTGGCCCTGTCCCCGGGGGAAAAGGAGGAGCTGGGGGCCTACGGCCGCCAGGTGATTTTTGACTTCTACTCCGTGCGCCGGATGGCGGGGGACTGCCTGAAGGTGTACAACCAGGTGCGCCGCCGCCGGTTCAATGTGGTGATGAGCGGCTACTACGGCTTCTCCAACGCGGGGGACGACGCCATTCTCCAGTCCATTCAGGAGGGGATCGTGGCGGCCAGCGACGACATCTCCATCACCGTCCTGTCCAACGACCCGCCCCTCACCGAACATCTGTGCGGCCTGGAGGCGGTGCCCCGGTTCCAGATGTGGAAGGTGCTGGGGGCCCTGCGGAAGTGCGACGCCCTCCTGTCGGGAGGGGGGAGCCTTCTCCAGGACCGGACCTCTACCCGCTCCCTGCTGTACTACCTGGCCATCATCCGGGGGGCGGAGCTGTTTCACAAGCCGGTGATGCTCTACGCCAACGGCATCGGCCCGGTGCGCAAGCCGGCCAACCGCCGCCGGGTGAGAAAGGCGGTGGAGCGGGCGGCCCTGGTCACCCTCCGGGACCGGAGCTCCGCCAAGGAGCTGCAGGACATGGGGGTGACCCGGCAGGACCTCCATGTCACCGCCGACCCGGTCTTTAACCTGCCCCCCGCCCCGGAAAAGCGGGGGGAGGCGCTGGTCGTCTCCGCCCAGCTGCCCCAGGGGGCGCCCTTTGCGGCGGTGTCCGTCCGGGACTGGCCGGGCACAGGGGAATTTCCCCGGCAGCTGGCCGCCCTGTGCGACCACCTGCGGCGGACCTACGGCCTGGAGATCCTGTTTCTGATGATGCAGCCGGGCCACGACCGGAACACCACCCAGCAGGTGCGCCAGTACATGGAGGAGCCCTCCTATCTGCTGGAGGAGGCCTGTACGCC
>CASEKM010000025.1 GCA_949288405.1 uncultured bacterium
TACCCCTGCCGCTCCAGGGCCTTGCAGGGCTCCAGCACGGCGGCGTGCTCATAGGCGGTGGTGACGATGTGCTTTCCGGTGTGCCGGCCCAGCTCCACCGCCCCCTGGATAGCCCAGTTGTCCCCCTCGCTGCCGCAGGAGGTGAAGAAGAGCTCCTCCGGCCTGCAGCCCAGGGCGGCGGCAAGCTGGGCCCGGTGCGCCTTCACCTGCTCCGCCGCCCGGGTCCCCAGGGCGTACCGGGAGGAGGGGTTGCCCCAGCCCTCGGTCATGGCCTCCACCGCCGCCTGGACTGCCTCGGGGCGGACAGGGGTGGTGGCCGCGTTGTCAAAATAGTGGATCACGTGGTTTTCACCTCAAATTTGTCATCAGGGCGGGGATTTTCCCCCGCTGATCCCATTGTATGCGCCCCGTGGGGGAAAGTCAAGGCGGACCCGCTCCGCCAAAGGCCCCGGGGCGGCGGTCATGGGGACAAATGCCGCCGGCCGGCGCAGTCTGCACCCTGAGAAAGATTTTCACGCCGCCCTGGTGCAAAGGCGCCTGTTTGTGATATAATGGGTTTCACGAAAGAATTCGGCCCTCCGGCCCGGCCGGACCGGCTTTGATAAGGGGGAACCTGTGTTGAATCAGCCCATCTGCTATGTGGTGGGGGCCATGCCCCTGTCCTGGTCCCTGTGTCCCCATCCGGGGGCCCAGGACTTCGTCATTGCCGCCGACAAGGGGTACGAGGCCCTGGAGGCCTACGGCGTCCCGCCCGACCTGGTGGTGGGGGACTTCGACTCCCTGGGCCACCGGCCCAGCCACCCCAATGTGGTCCAGCTCCCCTCGGTGAAGGACGACACCGACATGGTGTACGCCCTGCGGGAGGGACTGGAGCGGGGCTTCCGCCGCTTCGTCCTGCTGGGGGGCGTGGGGGGCCGTCTGGAGCACACCCTGGCCAACCTGCAGGCCCTGGCCTGGCTGACCGCCCAGGGGGCCCGGGGGGTGCTGGCCGGAGAGGGCACCGTAGCCACCGTCCTCCGGGACGAGCGCATGACCTTCCCCGCCGGCCTCACCGGCTTCTGGTCCGCCTTCTGCCTGAGCGGGAAGGCGGAGGGGGTCACCCTGCGGAACCTGAAATATGAGCTCACCGACTACACCATCTCTGCCGACTTCCCCCTGGGGGTGAGCAACGAATTTTTGGAGGAGCCCGCCCAGGTTTCCGTCCGAAAGGGGGCCCTGCTGGCCCTGTGGCGGGAGCAGGGGGACTTCTACCGCCTGCTGCCCCAGCTGTGGGACCGGGAGCCCATGGAACCAAACTGCGAAGGAGAATGAACATGGACCACAATGTGAAAGCCCTGGTGCTGGCCGCCGGCAAGGGCACGCGGCTGCAGACCGAGGGGATCGACCTGCCCAAGGTGATGCGCCTGGCCAACGGGAAGCCCCTGCTCCACTATGTGCTCTCCGCCCTGGACTTCCTGCCCCCGGAGGACGTGATCCTGGTGGTGGGCTGGAAGCGGGAGGCGGTGCTGGAGGCCTATCCCCAGTACCCCCACGCCGTCCAGGCGGAGCAGCACGGCACCGGCCACGCCGTCCAGTGCGCCGCCCCCCTGTTGGACGACTTTGACGGCCACGTGATCATCTGCTGCGGCGACGCCCCCCTGATGAAAAAAGAGACCTTCCAGGCCCTGGCGGACACCCATCTGCGGGAGGGCAACGCCTGCACCATGCTCTCCGCTGTGCTGCCCGAGGGGGGAAACTACGGGAGGATCCTCCGGGAGGCGGACGGCTCCTTCCGGGCCATCGTGGAGGACAAGGACTGCACCCCGGAGCAGAAGCAGATCCGGGAGGTGAACACCGGCACCTATGTGTTCCACACGCCGGAGCTTCTGGCCTCTCTGGGCAAATTGAAGGACGACAACGCCCAGGGGGAGCTGTACCTCACCGATGTGCCCGCCCTCATCAAGGCCGCCGGGGGCCGGGTGGGCCTGTGCGACACCTGCTCCCCGGAGGAGATGCTGGGGGTGAACACCCTGGAGCAGCTCCACCAGGTGGAGTCCATTCTGCAGAAAGGCGGGGATGGCCGTGGCTGAGAACGAGAACGATCTCCGGTTGGCCGTTTTGATCGACGCGGACAACGCCTCCCGCACCGCCATGAAGGACGTGATGGCCGAGGTGGCCGTGTACGGCACCCCCACCATCAAGCGCATCTACGGGGACTGGACCAGTCCCAACATGTCCACCTGGAAGTCCATCCTGCTGGAGTGCGCCCTCACTCCCATCCAGCAGTACGGCTACACCACGGGGAAAAACTCCACCGACTCGGCCATGATCATCGACGCCATGGACATCCTGTACTCCGGCCACTGCGACGGCTTTGTGCTGGTGTCCAGCGACTCCGACTTCACCCGCCTGGCCATCCGCCTGCGGGAGGCGGGGATGAAGGTGTACGGTATGGGGGAGAAGAAGACCCCCAAGCCCTTCATCGTGGCCTGCGATAAGTTTGTCTATATCGAGGTCATCCGCGCCGCCGCCAAGCAGGCCGCCCAGCAGGCGGAGGACGAGGCCTCCAAGGCGGACGCCAAGCCCCAGAAGCACACCAAGAAGGAGGGCAAGAAGAGTGCCTCCAACAACTCCGGCATCCCCGACGACGTGGCCGAGCTCATCGCCGAGTCGGTGGAGGACGTGTGCGGGGACGACGGCTACGCCCACATGGGCAAGCTGGGCAATCTGCTCCTGAAGAAGCAGCCCGACTTCGACCCCCGGAACTACGGCTTCTCCAAGCTGTCCAAGCTCATCCGCGCCCTGGGCCGCTTCGACTGGAAGACCGAGGGCACCGACAACTCCGAATACTTCGTCCGGGACAACCAGAGGGACAAGGAGTGACTTGTTTTTTCCCAGGCGGTATGTTATACTTAACATTCCGGTAGGGAAAGTTTTCGGAGAGGAGGTGTCCGCCGTGGCCGAGGGCATCAAGATCGTGGCCAAAAACAGCAAGGCCCACCACGACTACTTCATCGAGGAGAAGTACGAGGCCGGCATCGAGCTGGCGGGCACCGAGGTGAAGTCCATCCGGCAGGGGCATGTGAACCTGAAGGACTCCTTCTGCATCGTCAAGGACGGGCAGATGTCGGTCATCGGCATGCACATCAGCCCCTATGAGAAGGGCAACATCTTCAACAAGGACCCTCTGCGGCAGCGGCGCCTGCTCATGCACAAGCGGGAGATCTTAAAGCTCTTTGCCCGCATCAAGCAGGACGGGTACTCCCTCATCCCCCTGTCCATCTACTTCCGGGGCCCCCGGGTCAAGCTGGAGATCGGCCTGGCCAAGGGCAAGAAGCTCTATGACAAGCGGGAGTCGGCGGCCCGAAAGGACGCAAAGCGGGAGATGGACCGGACCATGAAATCCCGGAACCGATATTAAAGACCGCCCACAGGCGGACAGCGCCCCTGTGGACTTGTAAAAAGGAGTGTTTTCCATGGCTCAGAATCCCATCGTCACCATCGAAATGGAGGACGGCGGCGTCATGAAGGCGGAGCTCTACCCCGACGTGGCCCCCAACACCGTGAATAACTTTATCAGCCTGGTCCAGAAGGGCTTCTACGACGGCCTGATCTTCCACCGGGTCATCCCCGGCTTTATGATCCAGGGCGGCTGCCCCGACGGCACCGGCATGGGCGGCCCCGGCTACTCCATCAAGGGGGAGTTCGCCGGCAACGGCTTTGCAAACAACCTGATCCACGACCGGGGTGTGCTGTCCATGGCCCGGACCATGGCGCCCGACTCCGCCGGCAGCCAGTTCTTCGTGATGGTGGAGAAGGCCCCCCACCTGGACGGCCAGTACGCCGCCTTCGGCAAGGTCATCGAGGGCATGGAGGTGGCCGACACCATCGTCAACACCAAGCGGGACTGGAACGACAAGCCCCGCCAGCCCCAGCGCATGAAGAAGGTCACCGTGGACACCTTCGGCGTGGACTACCCCGAGCCGGAGAAAATTTAAAATCCCCCATTTTTACACACCCAAGCGGGGCACATTGGCCCGCTCAGCCGCCTTACGGCGGCTTCGCGGGGGCGTACCGGTTTCGACGGGGACACGGAAGTGGGAATAGCGGGCGGTGGCGCCTGGCCACCTTAAAACGGGCAACCTTATAAATTAAAGAACGAAGATAACTTCGCTTACGCTGCCTAATTAAAGGCGGCCGTCCGACCCGGAAGGACCACGAGCCGGGAACGGGCGTCGTTTAGTGGTGCACGTGCGCCGGCAAAGCTTTGCGCCGGCCATGAATCATGAAGCTCACCTGACCCCTGGGCGTGACGGCTTGCCCAGGGTGATGGGAACAGGGAGAGCAAGACTCCCGCAATAACCGTCTGCGCCCGGAGAAGTTCCCATGGAAGGGTTTTCGGACGGGAGTTCGACTCTCCCCGCCTCCACCAAAACAAAAGGACATCCGAAAGGATGTCCTTTTGTTTTGGGTTCCGCCGCCCGAAGGGCGGCTCCACCCTTTGGTGATTGAAATGCTCAGGGCGGCAAAGCCGCCCCTCCGCCAAGGTTTTCACCTGCGGTGAAAACGCTTGCGCGGCGCACTCGCGCCTCCGGCCAGATGGCCGGCGAGGCGGTTTTCCTTTGGTTTTCCCTTTGCAGATTGGAACTCCCCCTTTATATCATTCCATTTGCGGGACATTGTTCGCTTATCGCAGCGTTTGCGCTAAGATATTTTCAATATCCCCGCTGATGCAAATCGCCCGTTTCTGGATCTCCTTCGGACAGTATGCCTCCGACAGGTTCACACAGGCGTAAATTGCTTTTGGATTTTGACACGTCATCCTCCAAAACGGATATTTGATGATGACTGGGGTGTTGCCGCCCACCCCCAGCTCCAGGAACAGGAGTTTCTGCCCCTGGTGGCCGAGGAGGAAGTCCTCATACCGCCGGACGGCGGCGTGCCAGCCCTCGTCCTCCACAAAGGTGTCGTCCGCCCGCAGATTCATGGTCATGGGTGCGCCGCAGACCGGACAGTGCGGCACCAGTTGGCTGGGGATCTTCATATCCTTCTGTTCGGCCAGCATCTTCTTGACAGCGGCCTCGTTATCATAGGTTTTTTGGTGACAGGGCTTGGAACATTGCCACAGGCCGTAATCGCCCTGAGTATAGAACAACCGGTGTTTGTCAAATCCGGCCTTCTGAAAACAGTGATCCACATTGGTCGTCAGCACAAAATAGTCTTTCTCCCCCACCAGATGCAAAAGCTCCTGGTAAACCGGCTTCGGCGGGTCCATATAGCGGTTGATGGCAATATACCGGCTCCAATATGCCCAGTGCTCCTCCAGACTGTCAAAGGGATAGAACCCGCCGGAATACATATCGCGGAAGCCGTACTTGGCGATAAAATCCCCGAAATACTTCTGAAAGCGTTCGCCGGTATAGGTGAATCCGGCGGAGGTGGAAAGCCCGGAACCGGCCCCGATCACCACCGCGTCCGCCGTGTCCAGCTCCTCTTTGAGCCGCGTGATATTATCGCAGCAGGCGCTGGTAGAGCGCATAGTCACTGTCCTTGAACACATTGAAGATCACCTCGATCCTGTCTGGATTTTTCTGCTGCCACTCCCCGACCGTCTGAATGGCGATCTGTGCGGCCAGTTCGTTGGGGAAATGGAACTCCCCGGTGGAGATACAGCAGAAGGCCACGCTGCGGAGGCCGCGCTCCGCCGCCAGCTCCAGGCAGGAGCGGTAGCAGTCTGCCAGCCGTTCCCGGTCCCCTCTGGTGACGTTACCATGGATGATCGGGCCGACAGTGTGCAGCACAGAATGGCAGGGCAGGTTATAGGCCTTGGTGATTTTTGCGTGGCCGGGTTCTTCCTCATGCCCCTGCCGCTGCATCATCTCAAAACATTCTGACCGCAGCTGAACGCCCGCGTAGGTATGAATGGCGTTGTCGATGCAACTGTGGCAGGGCACGAAGCAGCCCAGCATCCGGCTGTTTGCCGCGTTGACGATGGCATCGGCTGCCAGCGTGGTAATGTCGCCCTGCCAGAGATACAGGCCGGGACGCACCGGCGTCAGGTCTTGCAGCCTTGTGATGCCGCGCTCGGCAAGGCGCTCCTGCAGATAGGCGTCCTGTACAGCCAAAAATTCCTCGCTGGCCGGGACCGGCGGGCGTACATTCATCAGGCTGCGCAGAAGCCCCCGCTTTCCCGAACGGGCGTCCGGCACACGGATGTCCGCATATTCTTTGCGTTCCGCCAGCAGGCTGCGGAGCAGGAAATCCAGCTTCTCGTCCTGCGTCATGGCCTTACCTCCGTTTGATGGCTCCTGCGGGGCAGATCTCATAGCAGTTTCCGCAGTGCAGGCAGTGCTCCTGTTGGATGACCACGGGCTTTGCCGAAATGTCAATGCACTTCTGGGGGCACTTGGAATAACACAGCTTGCAGCCAATGCATTTATCCGTCACAAAGTAGCCGTTTTCCTTTGTGTGCGCACCGCCGAAGGAAAAGCTAACACGTTCAATGGGCTGCTTGGAAAGATCGAACCATTCCCCCGCCCCTTCGTAAATTTGGAAAGCTGTCAGGGCGGTGCGGGAGCGGGCGTCAGGATAGATCTTCTCCATGTAGGGATTTTTGCGCAGCAGGTCGCCCAGTCTGTCCGGTCCGATCTCCTTCGCCCTGCCCTGCACCGATACCGCCACGCAGGAGAGCGTGTCTTCCCCCTTCATGGCGGTAAAGGCGATGTTCTCGTTGGTTTTCAGCCGGCGATAAAAGTTCTTGCCCTTAGCCGTCAGGAAGTATAGTCCATTTTTGTCCCAGTCCATCATGTCGATGGCGCAGGTAACGGGCCGCCCCTCACTGTCCACGGTGGCAAAAACGGTGGAGTGGATCTTCTCCACGATATATTGCACGATTTCGTTTGTCTGCATCAAAAGCCCTCCTGAGATAGGGGCGGCTCCGCAGAGATGTCTGCGGAGCCGCTGCGCTCGGTGTTTACAGGTCGTACTCCTGGGGCGGGTTGCCGGAGAAGTCGGCGATCACGGCATGGGCGTTCTTCAGGTAGAACACCTCGAAGATGGGATTAGCGGCCTCGCCGTACTGCCCCTTGACGATGGGATTCTGGATGCACATCTCCTTGGCGGCCATGTTGTTCTCGAACACGGCCTGGCCGTTCAGACGGATCCAGGCATAGGCCGGGCTGGAAACAGAGACCTCGATGTTGGGGTTTGCCTGCATATCCTTGTAGACTTCCTTGGTGTTGTTGGTGCAGAACCACAGCTTGCCGTCCAGCTCGCCGGCAAACATGAAGGGGCGGCACTTGGCCTTGCCGTCACGGCCTACGGTAGCCAGATACTGTACGGGATTTTCCTGCAAAAACTTGACGACTTCGTTCATGACGAATACCTCCTAAATTTTAAATGCGGCTTTTGGGAATTGCAATTTTTGCCTTGCACGATTATAATAGGTCTATAAGTATCGATTGTAAAGTAAGCACTTTATTGTGCCGTAGTTACCAAAAGGATACTATTGAAAGGAGTGACACCATGCAGCAGGCAAAAGAGCTGCCCGCCTGCCCGGTGGAGACCACGCTTATGCTGATCGGGGATAAGTGGAAAGTCCTGATCCTGCGCGACCTCATGCCCGGAACAAAGCGGTTTGGAGCGTTAAAGAAATCCATTGGCAGTGTGTCGCAGAAGGTGCTGACCGCCCAGCTGCGGGATATGGAAGATAAGGGACTTGTGCATCGCCAGGTGTATGCAGAAGTTCCGCCCCGGGTGGAATACAGTTTGACCGACCTGGGGAAAAGTCTGAAACCGATTTTGGACGCCATGTGGACATGGGGCGAGGGCTATAAGGCGCAGAGCAATCAACCTGCTGAAAGCTCGTAAACCCCCTAACGCCAAAAGGAGTTTCGCCGCCCTGCGCGATCCTCCGCCGCCTCCGTTCGTTTTTTTAGACAGTTCTCCCCGGATGTGCCCCGGGATATTTCGTCAAAATATCATCGCCCCGGAATTGACATCAACCGGGTGAAGTGCTAACATTAGTCTATCTTAGCTTATGAAACTCTGGGAAAGGAGCCATATCTGACATGAAGAAGTTTGCGGCGTTCTTTTATGGCTACTTTTACTTTTTTGGCTTTGGTGCGAAAAAGGTAAAAGTGTTTTTTGCTGCAAACAAACGGCTCCCCTCTCTGGCATAGGCGGAGGATTTGTAAGGTCAAAGGGCCTGCGGTGAACAAACACTTCACCGCAGGCCTTTTTTATTGGCGGCCCGGTGAGGCACAGAAAGGACGGTTTTCATTATGGTCATCATAGTCAAAAAGGACACCCGGGAGGAGCGCATCCGGGACCTGATCCAGTGGATCGAATCTCAGAACCTGCGCACCCACGTCTCCACCGGGGATTATTCCACCATCATTGGGGTCATCGGGGACACCACCAAGCTGGACGAGGACCTGATCAGCGGACTGGACATCGTGGAGGGGGTGAAGCGGGTGTCCGAGCCCTTTAAGAGCGCCAACCGGAAGTTCCACCCCAAGGACTCCGTCATCGAGGTGGGCGCGGAGCACCTGAAGGTGGGCCACGGGAACTTCGCCCTCATCGCCGGGCCCTGCTCCGTGGAGAGCGAGGAGCAGATCATCTCTGTGGCCCGAAGCGTGAAGGCCGCCGGGGCCACCATGCTCCGGGGGGGCGCCTTCAAGCCCCGCACCTCCCCCTACGACTTCCAGGGCCTGAAGGCCGATGGCATCGAGCTGCTGCTGGAGGCCAAGCGGGAGACCGGCCTGCCCATCGTGACGGAGATCATGAACGCCAACCACCTGCCCCTGTTCGAGGACGTGGACGTGATCCAGGTGGGGGCCCGGAACATGCAGAACTTCGAGCTGCTCAAGGAGCTGGGCAAGACGAGAAAGCCCATCCTCATCAAGCGGGGGCTGGCCAACACCATCAAGGAGCTGCTCATGAGCGCCGAGTACATCATGGCCAGCGGCAATGAGAACATCATCCTGTGCGAGCGGGGCGTGCGCACCTTTGAGACGGCCACCCGGAACACCCTGGACCTGTCCGCCGTGCCGGTGCTCCACGAGCTCACCCACCTGCCCGTCATCGTGGACCCCAGCCACGCCACCGGAGTGGCCCGGTATGTGAAGCCCATGGCTATGGCGGCGGCGGCCTGCGGGGCGGACGGCCTCATCATCGAGGTCCACAACGATCCCCCCCACGCCCTGTGCGACGGGGCCCAGTCCCTGCGGCCCGAGCAGTTTGAAGACGTGGCCAAGGCGGTGCGCCGGGTGCGGGCGGCCGCGCTGGCGGAAGACTGAGGAGGCTGCCCATGAAAGTCGGAGTTGCAGGCCTGGGGCTCATCGGGGGCTCTCTGGCCAAGGCCTATGCCAAAAGCGGGGCGGTGGTGTACGGCTACGACGGGAACCGGGTGGTCCAGGACTTCGCCAAGCTCCAGGGGGTCCTGGAGGGGGAGCTGAACGAGGACACGGTGAAGGAGTGCCAGCTGGTGCTGGTGGCCCTGTACCCCCAGGTATCCATTGAGTTTTTGAAGCGCATCGCCCCCCACGTCCCCAAGGAGGCCCTGGTGATGGACTGCTGCGGCGTGAAGCGGGAGATCTGTGAGGCGGGCTTTGCCCTGGCAGAGGAGTACGGCTTTACCTTTGTGGGGGGCCACCCCATGGCGGGCACCCAGTACAGCGGCTACGCCAACAGCAAGGAGGACATGTTCGTGGGGGCGCCCATGGTGGTGGTGCCCCGGGAGCGGGACGACATTCTCCTGCTGGACCGGGTGAAAAAGCTCCTCACCCCCGCCGGTTTCAGCCACGTCACCGTCACCACGGCGGAGCACCACGACGAGATGATCGCCTACACCTCCCAGATGTGCCACGTGATCTCCAACGCCTATGTAAAGAGCCCCCGGGCCCAGATGCACAAGGGCTACTCCGCCGGCAGCTACCTGGACCTGACCCGGGTGGCCTGGCTCAACGAGCACATGTGGACCGACCTGTTTCTGGAGAACCGGGATTTTCTCCTCCGGGAGCTGGACGAGGTGATCGGCCATTTGCAGGAGTACAAGGAGGCCCTGGAGCAGGGCAACGGGGACCGGCTGTGCACCCTCCTGGCGGAGGGCCGGATCTGTAAGGAGAAGGTGGACGCGGAATGAGCGAGAAAATTTTGACGGTGGACCTGCCCGGCCGGGCCTATGACATTGAGATCCAGCGGGGAATGCTGGACCGGGCCGGGGAGCGGTGCCGGGCCCTCCTGCCCCGGGCGGTGCGGCTGTATCTGGTCACCGACTCTAACGTGGCCCCCCTGTACGGGGCCCGGGTGGAGCGGAGCCTTGCCGCCGCCGGCTTTCAGGTCAAAACCAGCGTGGTCCCCGCCGGGGAGCAGGCTAAAAACCCGGAGCAGCTGGCCCAGCTGTGGGAGGACATGATGGCCTTCGGTCTCACCCGCACCGACGCCGTGGTGGCCCTGGGAGGCGGCGTGGTGGGGGACCTGGCGGGCTTCGCCGCCGCCACCGCCCTCCGGGGGGTGGACTTTGTTCAGATTCCCACCACCCTGCTGGCCCAGGTGGACTCCTCCGTGGGGGGCAAGGTGGCCGTAGACCTGAAGGCGGGGAAAAACCTGGCCGGGGCCTTCTGGCAGCCCCGGGGGGTGCTCATGGACCCGGACTGCTTGGACACCCTGCCCCACCGCACCTTCTCCGACGGCATGGCGGAGGTGCTGAAATACGGCTGTATCTTCGACCGGGACTTCTTCGACTTCCTGGCCGCCCG
>CASEKM010000026.1 GCA_949288405.1 uncultured bacterium
CACAAGGTGCCCTTCGGCTATTACCACCTTCAGGACCTGGGGCGGACCCGGCGGGTGATGGAGGGCGAGGGGGAGTTTGTGGGCGAGGGGGCCTACGCCCAATTCGGCCAGCTGGCCAATCTGTTTTACGAGGAGGGGCCCGGCCTGCTGATCCATCCGGTGTGGCAGGCGGCCAGCGCCTACTTTGTGGCGCTGCGGCTGGAGCAGGAGCCCCTCCCCAACTATGTACGCTACTCCTTCGCCTTTTGGGAGGACGCGGACTACTACAGCGGGGAGATCCAGACCACCGTCACCGGGGAGGCGGAGACCGCCGGGGAGGCCCTGCCCTCCGGCGGGTCCTCCAGCGTGTACCGGGTGGCCCAGGGGGATACGCTGTGGGGGATCGCCCGGCAGTTCGGGCTGTCCCTGGAGACGCTGGTGGCGCTGAACCCCCAGATCAAAAACCCCAACTTGATCCGCCCGGGGGACGAGGTGAGGGTGGCATGACCGGATATGTATTCACGGCCCAGGGGCAGTCCGTCCAGCTGCCCGCCCCGGTGGAGTGGCGCTTTCAGTACACCTCCGGGGTCCCCTGCGACAGCTTCCGGCTGCGGTGCATCTGGGAGGGGAAGAACGCCGCCCGCCCGGCGGAGTGGGCCTCCTTTCAGGCCCTGGAGGGGGGCGAGGTGGTATTCACCGGCGTGGTGGACGAGTGTGAGACGGTGCGCGGGGCGGAGGGCTCCTACTTTGAAGTGAGCGGCCGGGGAATGGCGGCCCGGCTGCTGGACAACGAGGCGCTGAGCCAGGACTATGAGGTGGCCACCCTGGCGGACATCCTCCGGGACCACGTGACCCCATACGGGGTCCAGGTGGGGGAACAGGCCGCCATGGGGCCGGTGTCCCGGTTCTCCGTGGCCGCGGGCAGCAGCGAGTGGGCGGTGCTGTACGAGTTTGCACGGTACTGCAACGGGGTCTGTCCCCGGTTCGACCAGCTGGGGCGGCTGATCCTGACCCCCTGGGACAGCGGCCGGGAGATCGCCCTGGACGCCGGAGTCCCGGTCACCAGAATGGTGTGCCGGGACCGGCGGTACGGGGTGCTCTCTCAGGTGGTGGTGCGGGACCGGCATCAGAACTGGACGGAGACGGTGGACAACACCGGCTTTCAGGCCCTTGGGGGCCTGCGGCGGCAGGTGGTGACCATGCCGGGCAAGGGGCAGTACCAGGCCATGCGCTACAGCGGCCGGTTCCAGCTGGAGCAGTCCGCAGCGGAGCAGCTGCGCCTGGAGGTGGAGGTGCCCAAGCTGTTTTTTGCCAAGCCAGGAGACCTGGTCCGTCTGACCCAGCCGGGCTGGGGGCGGAACGGGACCTACCGGGTGGCGGAGGCCCAGGTGAGCCAGGACGCCCAGGGGGCGCGGACGCTTCTGGACCTGGCGCCCCCGGACATAACTTTGTGAGGTGAGGGGAATGTGGACATCCAATCGAAAAATGGAGGGGCACAGCGAGGAGTGCGCCGCCGACCAGGGGATGGTCACCCTGGGCGGAGATCCGGCGGCGGTCTATCTGGGGGGCGAGCGGCGGTGGGTCTCCCTCTATGCCCCGGGCGGCTATCAGTGGCGGCCTAAGGCGGGGGACAAGGTGCTGGTGGTCAAGGCGGGGGACCATCGGGAGCTGCCCTGCCTGGTGGGCAAGCGGCCGGACTGGACGGCCCAGGAGGAGGAGCTGCCCCCCGGCTCCGTTCGCATCCACAGCGGCACCGGGACGGTGCTCCTCAGCGAGGAGGGGCTCACCCTGAAGGGGGACGAGGTGGCCCTGGAGGGGGAGATCACCGTCAACGGCCAGGAGCTGGAGGCCTATATCGAGGCGGTCGTCTATCAGGTGCTGGCCTCCATGATGGGATAGGAGGGGTGGACCTTGGAATTGAAGCTGGAACAGGGGGACTACGTCCCCGACGGAGCGGGCGGCTTCGAGGCGCTGGATGGGGCCCAGGCCCTGCTGGCGCGGGTACTGTTCCGACTGACCGCCCGGCGGGGGCAGTTCCCCTTTCTGCCGGAGATGGGCAGCCGGCTGTATCTGCTGGGCCGGGAGCGCCCCTCCGCCCGGGAGGCCCTGGCACTGCAGTATGTGACGGAGGCCCTGGCCCAGGAGGAGGGACTGGCGGTGACGGACGCCGTCCTCACCCAGGATGGAAGCGGGCGGGCCGCCCTGCGGGCAGAGCTGGAGTGGCGGGGGATGCCCCTGGCGGTCCAGGTGGAGCTGACCGTATAGAGGAGGGACAGAAGTGAAAACCGTGGATGAAATTTTTCAGGAGATGCTGACGGACTTCGGAGAGAAGACCGGGGCGGAGCTGGAGCGCGGCTGTGACCTGGCGGTGCGGCTGTACGCGGCGGCGGCCCAGGTATACGCCCTGTACGTCCAGGCGGACTGGGTGGCCAGGCAGGCCTTCCCCCAGACGGCGGAGGGGACATATCTGGACCTCCACGCCCAGCTGCGCAGTCTGGAGCGGAAGGAGGCCACCCGGGCGGTGGGGACCCTCCGCTTCACCGCCGGGGAGGCCAGCGAGAGCGACCGGGCCATCCCCCTGGGGACGGTGTGCATGACCGCGGGCCTGGTGCGCTTTGAGACCACCCAGGCGGCGGTGCTGACCGCGGGCGCCACGCAGGTGGATGTGCCTGCCCAGGCCCTGCTGGCGGGGAGCGCGGGCAATGTGGCCGCCGGCGCCGTGGTCTCTATGGCGGTGGCCCCGGTGGGGATCGAGCGCTGCAGCAATCCCGCCCCCTTTCTGGGGGGCAGCGACGGGGAGAGCGACCAGGAGCTGCGGGCGCGGGTGATGGACACCTTCCAGCGCCTGCCCAATGGGGCCAACGCCGCCTTCTACGAGCAGGGCGCCCTGTCCTTTGATCAGGTGGCGGCCGCCTCCGTCCTGCCCCGGAGCCGGGGCGTGGGGACGGTGGACGTGGTGGTGGCCACCGGCAGCGGACAGCCGGACGAGGAGCTGCTGGAGGAGCTGGAGGAATACTTTCAGTCCAGGAGAGAGATCGCCGTGGACGTGCAGGTGCGCGCGCCGGAGGAGGTCTCCCTCACCCTGTCCGTCCAGGTGCGGGCCAGAGAGGGCTGGGACAGCAGCCAGGTCTGCACCGGGGTGAAAAACACCCTCCAGGCCTGGTTCTCCGGGGAGCGGCTGGGGCAGGACATCCTGCTGGCCCAGCTGGGGGACCTGATCTACGGCTGTGAGGGCGTGGTCAACTATAAGATCCTCTCCCCCGCCGCCGATGTGTCCCTGGACGCGGATCAGCTGCCGGTGCTCACATCCGTCAGTGTGGAGGCGATGACATGAGCTACGCCCAGTATCTGCGCGCCCTGCTGGCCCCGCTGGGGGTCTACGACCTGAACGCCCCCTTTCAGGGGGGCGAGCTGGACGCCCTGGGGGAGGCCTTCGACCAGGTGGAGGCGGCGCTGGAGGAGACGCAGCGGGAGACATGTCTGGCCACGGCGGAGGACTGGGGGCTGGAGCGGATAGCCTCCCTGTTCCGCCGCCGGCCGCCGGCGGCCACGGTCCAGAACATGCGGGAGGCCCTGGCCGCCCTGCTGCGCATCGGCGGGGACAGCTTCACCCTGGACGCCATCAACGACACCATCTCCGGCTGCGGCGTCAACGCCCGGGTAGAGGAGACCGACCAGGCCGGAACGGTGGAGGTCTCCTTTCCCCAGGTGCCGGGCATCCCGCCCAGCTTTGAGGAGATCCGGGTGATCATCGAGGACATCATCCCGGCCCACCTGGTCATCCGCTACCACTACTGGTATCTCACCTGGCAGCAGCTGGAGCAGAAATTTTCCTGCTGGCAGGACATTGAGGACCTGCAGCTGACCTGGTACGGCCTGGAGACCTATGTGGAGCCGGAGGACGAGAACTGAGAAACGGACCCTCCCGGCCGCTGTGTGCGGCTGGGAGGGTCCGTTCCGTTTGTGAAAGCTTCCGCCGTGCAGCGGCGCAAAGGCAGCGGGATCTTTTGTCATCGGGAGACCAGATTTTCCAAGGGCTCCCCGGCGTAATAGCGCCTGAGATTTTCCAGGGCCAGCTGGATGCAGTTGCGCCGGGTGGATTCCAGGCGCATCCCGCCCGCCATATGGGGGGTGATCAGCAGGTTGGGGATGTCCCACAGGGGGCTGTCCGCCGGGAGGGGCTCCGGCTCCGTCACATCCAAGGCGGCCCCCCAGAGGCGGCCCGCCTGCATAGCCTCCGCCAGGGCCTCCTGATCCAGAGCGCTGCCCCGGCCGGCGCTGAGCAGCACCGCGTCGTCCTTGAGCAGGGCCAGGCGCTTTCTGTCCATAAAGCGGACGGTCTCCGGGGCGTGGGGCAGCACCAGGGCCACCACATCCGCCTGGGGCAGCAGCTCGTCGGTCCGCTCCATAGGAAAGACCTGGTCAAAGCCGGGGACCGGTCTGCCCACCGTCCGCTTCAGGCCGATGGTGCACCCCGCGCCCAGGGCCTGGCACAGCTTGGCGAAGGCGGAGCCCACGTGGCCCGCGCCGGCCACCAGGACCACCGCCCCGTCCAGGGATTTCAAATTGCCCACGTCCACCCAGGCGTGCTCCCGCTGGTGGTCCCGGCTCTGGGGGAGCTTGCGGTACAGGGAGAGCAGGGCGGCCAGCATATGCTCCGCCACCGACTGGCTGTTGATGCCGGCGGAGGAGGTGAGCAGCACAGAGGGCGGGAGCACCCCCGCGTACTTGTCGGTCCCCGCCCACATGCAGTGGAACCAGCGCAGGCGGGGGGCCTGGGCCAGCATGTCCTCCCTGGGCCAGCCCATCACAATGTTGGCCTGGGCAAACTGCTCCGGCGTGGCGGTGCGCCGTCCGGCGTACAGGTGGACCGCGTCCGGGGCCGCCGCCTCAAAGGCGGCCTTCTCCTCCTCCCGCACAGGGAGCAGGTTCAAAATCACGTCAGGCATGGGAAAGGACCTCCTTGTGGTACAGATGAATCAAATATTGTATGGGAGCCTTGCCGGCTGGGATTTTAGAATAGCATATTCCGGGGGCGGTTTCAACTCCGCGGGGAAGTTCGGCGCCCTTCGTCCCTTTACGGTAAAAAAAACTTATGCTACAATAGTGGGACTGCGGAAGAAGCAGAGGAAAGGAGGCGCGGCCTGTGGAGATCACGCTGAATACGCCCCTCACCCAGTTCCCCGGCGTGGGGGAGGTGCGGGCCAAGAAGCTGGAGAAGCTGGGCCTTGTCCGGTGCGCCGACCTGCTGGCTTACTTCCCCAGGGACTATGAGGACCGGCGGCAGGTGTATGCCATCCGCTCCGCCCCCCTGGGACAGAAGGTGTGCATCTCCGCCCTGGCGGCGGAACACCCCAGGCTGTCCCGGATCCGAAGGGGACTGGACCTGGTCCAGGTGAAGGTGGTGGACCAGGCGGGGGCCCTGCATCTGACGTTTTTTAATCAGAGCTATGTGGAGCGCTCCATCCGGGCGGGGGAGGAGTACATCTTCTACGGCGTGGTGGAGGAACAGGGCCGCCGCCGCACCATGGTCAACCCCATCTTCGAGCGGGTGGGGAAGCAGAACTTCACCGGCTGCATCGTGCCGGTCTACCCCCTGACGGCGGGGATCACCAACCATCTGCTCTGCTCCCTCGCCCACCAGGCGGTGGACGCCTGCGCCAAAGAGATGCCCGAGACCCTGCCCCGGGGGGTGCGCCTGGACCACCAGCTGGCCCAGGCGGAGTTCTCCTACCGCAGCATCCACTTTCCCGTCTCCTTTGAAGATCTGGAGCTGGCCCGGCGGCGGCTGACCTTCGAGGAGCTCTTCTACCTGTCGGTGGGCCTGGCAATGCTGAAGGAGCGCCGGGGGGTGGAGACCGGGTACGCCGTTCCGCCCCGTCCGGCGGAGGCGTTTATCCGGCTGCTCCCCTTCTCCCCCACCGGGGCCCAGCGGCGGGTGATGGAGGAGATCGCGGCGGACATGGCCTCGGGCAGACCCATGAACCGGCTGGTCCAGGGGGACGTGGGCTCCGGTAAGACGGCGGTGGCCGCCTTTGCCGTCTGGCTGGCGGCGGGGGCCGGGTATCAGTCCGCCCTTATGGCCCCCACCGAGGTGCTGGCCGAACAGCACTTCCGCTCCCTGTCCGCCCTGCTGGAGCCGGCAGGTGTGCGGGTGGGCCTGCTCACCGGCTCCCTCACTCCGGCAAATAAGAGGAAGGTCCGGCAGGCGCTGGCCGCCGGCGCGCTGGATCTGGCCATCGGCACCCACGCCCTGCTCTCCCAGGGGGTGGAGTTTGCCCGGCTGGGTCTCATGGTGGCGGACGAGCAGCACCGCTTCGGAGTGGCCCAGCGGGCCGCCCTGGCCTCCAAGGGGGACTCCCCCCATGTGCTGGTCATGTCCGCCACCCCCATCCCCCGGACCCTGGCCCTGATCATCTACGGGGACCTGGACGTGTCCGTCATCGACCAGCTGCCCCCCGGCCGCACGCCGGTGGAGACCTATGTGGTGCGGGAGGACAAGCGGGCCAGAATGTACAATTTCGTCCGCCGTCTGGTGGGCGAGGGGCGCCAGGTGTACATCATCTGCCCGGCGGTGGAGGAGAATGCAGAAGGCAGAGTGCAGAATGCAGAATGGGAGGGCTCTCCCCCGCCTATGGATTTAAAGGCGGTGACCACCTACGCCAAAAAGCTCCAGACGGAGGTGTTCCCCGACCTGAGGGTGGATCTTCTCCACGGGAAGATGAAGCCCCGGGAGAAGGAGGCGGTGATGGCCGCCTTTGCCGCCGGGGAGACCGACGTGCTGGTGTCCACCACCGTCATCGAGGTGGGGGTGGACGTACCCAACGCCGCCCTCATCATCGTGGAAAACGCGGAGCGCTTCGGCCTCAGCCAGCTCCACCAGCTCCGGGGCCGGGTGGGCCGGGGAAAGCACCAGTCCTACTGCGTGCTCATCACCAACACCCGCAGCCAGGAGGCCATGAGCCGTCTGCGGACGCTGGCCTCCACCACCGACGGCTTCAAGATCTCCGAGGAGGACCTGAAGCTCCGGGGGCCGGGGGATTTCTTCGGCAGCCGGCAGCACGGCCTGCCCCAGATGAAGCTGGCCGACCTGGCGGGGGACCTGCGGCTCCTTCAGGAGGCCCAGGACTCGGCCCGGCGGCTGCTGATGGCCGACCCCACCCTCTCCCAGCCGGAGAACCGGCCGGTGCTGGAGCGGGTGCGGACCCTGTTTGCCGACACACCGGATATTTTCAACTGATGTTTTTGAGCGATAAGGAGGAATTTACCATGACCCGTTTGGAAGAAGTACAGTACCTGCGCACCGAGCCGGATGGCCGCCACTACAACTGCGCCCAGTCCCTGCTGATCCCCTTTGGGCCTGAGGTGGGCCTCACCAAGGAGCAGGCGGACAGCCTGGGCGCCCCCTTCGGCGCGGGGATGAAAATGGGCTCCACCTGCGGCGCTCTCACCGCCGCGCTGATGCTGCTGGGCATGAAGGGCTGCTCCCAGGAGGAGACCTCCGCCCTGATCCGCCGCTTCCGGGAGAAGCACCAGGACACCAACTGCTCCGCCCTTCTGGCCAGGGCCCACCAGGAGGGCATTCCCCGGAAGACCCACTGCGACAGCCTGGTGCTGGAGATGGCCCAGATCCTGGAGGAGGAGTTCTTTTCTTCGGAGAAATGACGAGTCTATGTCAATATGCCAAAAGGGGAAGCCCCGCCGGGCTTCCCCTTTTGACTGTTTTGTGAGAAGGAAGGAATGGAAAATCGAGTCGCAAAGGTTAACAGCGGGCTGCCTGGTAAGAGCGGCTGCCAAACAGCTCGTTAATTTTTTAACCTTTTGCTGGAACCAACTTTACCACCAAATCCAGAAAAATACTATCCCCAATTTCATTATATTGATTATAATTAAATAATTATGAACTGCCTGCCAGGCCGCCTTGCGGAGCGGGCGGGGATGGACTATAATAGGGGGGATGAAAACCGGCCCGCGGGCCGGCGGTTTTGACGGCGAAGGAGGACCCCATGGACCAGTTGAATCAGCTTCCCATCCCCCTGCTCTTGTGGTACCGGGAGCACGCCCGGGCGCTGCCCTGGCGGAGCCATCCCACCCCCTATCGGGTCTGGGTGTCGGAGATCATGCTCCAGCAGACCCGGGTGGCGGCGGTTTTGGACTACTACCGCCGCTTTTTGGAGGCGGCCCCCACGGTGGCGGATCTGGCCGCGCTGCCGGAGGATGTGCTGATGAAGCTGTGGCAGGGGCTGGGCTACTACAGCAGGGCCCGGAACCTGCAAAAGGCGGCCCGTCAGATCATGGAGCAGTTCCACGGGATATTCCCAAATACTTATGAGGAGATCCGCTCCCTGGCGGGGGTGGGGGACTATACCGCCGGGGCCATTGCCTCCATCGCCTTCGGCCTCCCCGTGCCGGCGGTGGACGGGAACGTGCTGCGGGTGACGGCTCGGATCACCGGGGACAGCGGGGACATCACCTCCCCGGCCATGAAGAAAAAGGTGACCGCCGCCCTCCGGGAGGTGATCCCCACCGGGGAGCCGGGTACCTTCAACCAGGCCATGATGGAGCTGGGGGCCACTGTCTGCCTGCCCAACGGGGCGCCCCTGTGCGCCCAGTGTCCGGCCGCCCCCTTCTGCCGGGCCTTTCAGGAGGACCGGATCGGGGAGCTGCCGGTGAAGGCCCCCAAGAAAGCCCGCCGGGTGGAGGAACGCCTGGTGTACCTCCTGTTCTCCCGGGAGGGGGTGGCCCTGCGCCGCCGTCCGGCCAAGGGGCTGCTGGCCGGGCTCTGGGAGTACCCCAACGAGCTGGCCGGCGAGGCGTCCATTCCGGCGGAGCTGGAGCTGCCCCGGGCGTCTCTGGAGCTGGTGGGGACGGGCAAACACATCTTCACCCACATCGAGTGGCGCATGACCGCCTATGCCGCCCAGGCGGAGGGGCTGGACCTCCCGGAG
The DNA here is from genome assembly GCA_949288405.1 of uncultured bacterium. Lineage (GTDB taxonomy): Bacteria > Bacillota > Clostridia > Oscillospirales > Oscillospiraceae > Lawsonibacter. The sequence goes on from CASEKM010000026.1 coordinate 8,928, forward strand.
GGCTGGGTGTGGGCGGACCGGGCGGCCCTGGAGCGAGAGTACGCCGTGCCCAACGCCTTTCAGGCGTTCTCGGAATATGTCAAAGGGAAATTAGGCTATTTTTCTTAAGGGGGGTTCGCCGCCGGAGCGGCGAAATCCCCTGCAAAACGCGCTAAAAACAAGGAGGGAGTTCCTGTGCTCTGCAATCTCTGTCCCCGGCAATGCAGCGCCCTGCGCACGGAAACGGCGGGCGAGGGCCGCTGCCGCATGCCCGCCGCGCCGGTGGCGGCTCGGGCGGCCCTCCACATGTGGGAGGAGCCCCCCATCTCCGGCACCCGAGGGTCCGGGACCGTGTTCTTCTCCGGCTGTTCCCTGGGGTGCGTGTTCTGCCAAAACGAGGAGATCAGCCACCGGGACTTTGGCAAGCCCATCTCCCTGGAGCGCCTGCGGGAGATCTGTCTGGAGCTTATCGCCCAAGGGGCCCACAACATCAACTTCGTCAACCCCACTCACTACGCCCACGTGGTGCGCCGGCTGCTGGAGGAGCCCCTCCCGGTGCCGGTGGTATGGAACTCCGGGGGCTATGACTGGGTGGAGACCCTGCGGACCCTGGAGGGCCGGGTGTCCATCTACCTCCCCGACCTGAAGTATCTGGACCCCGGGACGGCGGAGCGCTACTCCGCCGCCCGAGACTACCCCCAGGCGGCCCGGGCCGCCATCCGGGAGATGGTCCGCCAGACCGGCCCCTGCCAGTTTGACGGGGACGGGCTGCTCCTCCGGGGGACAGTGATCCGCCACCTGATCCTCCCCGGTCAGGTGAACCAGGCCAAGGCGGTGATGGACTGGGTGGCGGAGGAGTTCCCCAGGGGGACGGTGCTCTTCTCCCTGATGAGCCAGTACACCCCCTGGGGGGACCTGTCCGCCACGCCGGAACTGAACCGCCGCCTGCGCCGGGGGGAAATGGAGAGCGCCGTCGATTATATGCGGAATCTGGACCTGCCCGGCTTCTGTCAGGAGCGCACCAGCGCCAAGGAGGAGTACACCCCGCCCTTTGACCTGACGGGGCTGTAAATCCGGCGGTTTGGACAAGGATTGTTCACAATTTTGGAGAGTGTTTGCAGAAAGTTCATATTGCCGTCACGATTTTGCCTTAATTATCGGTTAGGATAATAGCGTACCCAGTGAAGATACTATCTCCCATTTCTCCCTCTCCTTTACAACACACACAAGCAAAAGGCCCCGGCGGAATGCCGGGGCCTTTTGCTGTTTGTTCAGGGGATTTTGCGGAAGGTTTCTCTTTTGAAACGGGGTTTCGCCCTGCGGGGCGAGTGCCTTTTGGGCGGCCAAAAGGCACCAAAAGCCGCCAGGAGTCCGCTCAGATGGACACTTCGTGTCCATATTCGCTCCCCCCTGGACCCCATTTACGGGGGCCGCTCCTGATCGGCTGCGCTTGATTTCCGGCGCGCAAAATCTGAGTGACTGGTCTAGATCCCCGCCGGGCCACTGGGCCCTGGGCCGGCGGAAAATTTCAGGTCGTGCGGTTCTGCTCCTGCGCCTGAGCTTTCCGAGCCATCGCTTCCAGTGCGGGGCCGCCCGGTTTTGCCCAATGCCCGCACTGCGGCCTTAATTTCCAGAAAATGTACACAAACGTCCCACAAAGGGGCGAATTTCTCCTTATTTGAAGGGATATGTTTCCCATCCCCTCAGTCAGCCTCCGGCTGACAGCTCCCCCGTCAAGGGGGAGCCGGAGAATCAAGC
>CASEKM010000027.1 GCA_949288405.1 uncultured bacterium
CCCAAGGGCATCGACATCGCCATGGTAAACAAGCTCTACGACCTGGCGGCGATGCAGCCCCAGGTGCCCCAGTCCATCCGGGCCCACTACCAGGCCCTCACCGCCCGTGCGGAGGACTGCATCGCCTGCGGGAACTGCGAGAAGCGGTGCCCCTTCGGCGTGCCGGTGGTCCAGCGGATGGAGAAGGTCAAGGAGCTGCATCTGCTGTGAGGTGCAGGAGTTCTCACTGCAAGCCATTATGAAACGCGGCCGGTCCCTTTTTCCAGGGACCGGCCGTTGTCGCATTTTTGGGGGCGGGGGACGTTGTTGGGGGCGGCCTCTGTGCTGCCCCGCCGCCCCGAACAATGCGCCATGTAGGGCGCGACCACCGGGCGCGCCGCGCGCTTTTGCGGAGCGTTGACGCACCAAAGGCACCCTTGTGAAAGGGGGCTTTTCCAAGCCTTCCCTCGGGGGAAGGTGCCCCAGTGCGCACACTGGGGCGGATGAGGGTGCGGACAGAGGAGCACCCCAAAGCACCCCTCATCAGTCAGCCTCCGGCTGACAGCTTCCCCCTTGGAGCGGAAAGCCTTACCCCCCGTCCGGCGCACCTGCCCCAGGCCCCGCCCATTCTGCATTCTGCATTCTTAATTCTGCATTCTCACTTTTCCGGCTCCTTCTCCTCCCCGGGCTCCGCCTCCGCCGGCTCCCCCAGCCGGCGGCGCACGTCCCGCTTCACCAGGGCGTAGATCACCGAGGCCGTGGGCACGCTGAGGAGCACGCCGATCAGGTCGAACAGGCCGCCGCCCACGGTGACCGCCGCCAGCACCCAGATGCCGGGCAGGCCGATGGAGGTGCCCACCACCCGGGGGTAGATCACGTTGCCCTCGATCTGCTGGAGGACCGCCAGGAAGATCAAAAACACCAGGGCCCGCACCGGGTCCACCATCACCAGCAGGAAGGCGGACAGCAGGGCTCCGATATAGGCCCCCGCCACCGGGATCAGGGCGGACACTCCGATGATGACGCCCACCAGGGCGGCGTAGTCCGCCTGGATGAAGAAGGTGCCCAGGGCGCACAGGCCGCCCAGGATGCAGGCCTCGATGAGCTGGCCGGAGACAAAGCTGGAGAAGATCTCCGCCGTCAGGCGGATCACGTCGCTCACCCGCTCCGCCCAGCGCTGGGGCAGATAGGACCGCAGCAGGGTGCGCCCGTGGCGCAGCAGCTTGTCCTTCCCCGCCAGCATATAGATGGAGAACACGATGGCCAGCACCAGGGTCACGAACATGGAGATGATGTTCCCCGTCACCGTCATCAGCTGGGTGGCCGCCCCGGACATGCCGGACAGCACGCCGTTGAGCAGCTCCCGCAGATAGTTGTACAGGCTGTTCAGGTCCAGGTTGATGCTCTCCCAGTCCAGATAGGCCGCCGCCTCGTTGAGGAGGGTCTGCAAATTGCTGATATATCCCCCCAGACTGGCGGCCAGCAGCCGGATGCTCTCCCCCACCTGGGGCAGCACAAAGGAGAACAGGGCCACGATCACCGCGATCAGGGCCAGATAGGAGGTGAGCACCGCCAGGGGCCGCCCCAGCTTCTTCCACCGGGCGCCCAGATTGCGCTCATAGTGGCGGCAGAAGAAGCTGCACGGCTGGTTGAGCACGAAGGCGATGGCAAACCCGATGAACAGCGGCCGGCAGGCGGACAGGAGCCGCCCCAGCAGGGCAAAGATCAGCGCGTTGTTCATCAGGACCAGCACCAGCAGCACGGTATAGGTGATGATCAGCAGAATGCTCTTCATCCAGGACTTGGGCATGGTTCCGCTCCTTTTCTCCGCCGGGTCCGGCGGTCTCTCATCCGTAAAAACAGTGCTATCACTATACCATGCCCGCTCTCCGCCGTCAACATACTGGAGGGGGATGCGCCGCAGGACAGCCCCGCCCCCTACGAATCAGGGCCGCCCTTGGAAACGCCCCAAAACGCATAAAAACCCCCGACCGGGTGACCGGTCGGGGGCCCCAAGAGGGTGATGCCTGTCCCTTTGGGTTTTCTGGTGGCCAGAGAGATCTCCAAAAGCCTGAGAAGTGGGGAAGAAAGCAGGGAGGTGTGAGGAGGGGGGCTTTTTGTCTCTCGTCTCTAACCACCCATAGGTTAGCATATTCTAACTTCACTGTCAACCCCAAGATCTGAAAAATTTGAATTTATTTTTGCTCCCCCGGAATTGCTGAAGATTTCCTTAACATTTCCTTAATCTTCGTGAAGCCTACTTGTATCCCGGGTGTCCCTGTGCTATGCTCGGGCCGAGGCGGCGCCCGGCGCGCCCCCTTGTCCATCTCCATCATCCCGACTCATACTGTAAGGAGGAGTTTCCCTATGAACCGTCATCTTCGCTCCGGCCTGCTTCTGGCCGTCGGCCTCACCGCCGTTCTCGCCCTGTCCAGCTGCTCCATGCTGAGCAAATACCTCCCCGGCGGCGCTTCCTCGTCCGCCCAGACCTCCCAGCCAGCCCCCGATGCCGCTGAGAGCCGGACGGAGGAGGAGACCTCCACCATTCAGGGGACGCTGAATTCGGTGGACAGCGAGCTGGAGTACCTGATCCTGGTGGCCGACGACGCCTACTGCCGCTTCGACTGCTCCGACAGCGGCGCCGACCTGTCCGGCCTGGAGCCGGGGGACACGGTGACCGTCACCTACACCGGCACCCTGGACCCGGACAGCGAGGACGTGTCCGCCAAGCTGGTATCCATCACCAAGGACTGACCGGTCCCAGAACACAGCAGGGCCTGTTGCAAAATAGAATTTTGAAAAATCAGGCCAAAGAAAAAGTTAGCGAGAACCGTCGAACCAGCGGTTTTCGCTAACTTTTTTAAAGCGCAAATTTTCTTTCCGGGTCTGAAAACTGCATTTTGCAACAGACCCGTTCTCCTATTTTCTCTTCCCGCCGGGGGAAGGCCCTGTCCCGTCCTCGGTTCTGATTGCCCGCTCACGACACCTTCCGGGCCGCGGGGGGCAGGAAGCCCTCGAATATCACCAGGCAGCCCTCCCGCTCCACCTCCTCCATCACCTGGCGGCTGCGCACCGTCCAGCAGAAGAGGGGCAGCCCGTGCAGCCCCTTGCACAGGCGCACCGCCGGGAGCCGCCGGTGCTCCCACCGGTAGGAGATGAAGTCCGGCCGGGTGAGCAGGTTGGGCAGCAGATGGGTCATGGGGAAGGCCTGCCAGCCCTTCAGCTCCCCCCGGTGCCGCCAGAAATTCTCCGACAGCTGTCCCCGGCAGATGTCCGGCCGGTGCCGCTTCAGCCAGCGGATGATCCCCGGGTGGAAGGACTCGATGCAGTAGGTCACCCGGTACCGGTCCAGGGCGGCCACCGCCTTCTCCGCCAGCTCCCGGATGTCAAAGTAGTCCGCCTTCAGCTCCACCACCAGGGGCGGTCCCCCCTGGAACAGCTCCAGCACCTCCTCCAGGGCGGGGATGGTCTCCTGGGTGCCCTCCAGGCGGCAGCTCTTCAGCTCCTCCATGGTCAGGCCGGACACCTCCGCATCCACTCCGGCGGTGCGCTTCAGATTTTTGTCGTGGATCACCGCCAGCCGCCCGTCCCGGGTCAGGTGGACGTCCAGCTCCACCCCGTAGCCATGATCATAGGCCCGGCGGAAGGCGGCCATGGAGTTCTCCGGGATCCCCAGCCGCCTGTCGTGGAGCCCCCGGTGGGCGTACCGGAACCTTCGGAGCACCGCCCACTCGGGGTGGTCCTGCCTCCCCTCGGTGGCCAGCACCCACAGCGCGCCCAGCAGGACCGGCGCCAGCAGCGCCCCGCCCAGCAGCAGTTTCAGCAAAAACATCCCGTCACTCCCCCGCCGTTTTCTCTGGGCCCTATCTTACCATCCGCCGTTTCCCTTTGTAAAGACGGTTTCGCACAATTTTACCCGGATTTTCCCGAAAAGCCGCAGGGATGCAGGCCCTTCTCCTCCGTTCTGCAAGTTTCACCGTTCTTTCTCCCATCCGGCCCCAGATCTGCAACTATTTTGTAACCACTTTTTCATTTTTGTGTCATCGGTTTGACAAGAGAATGACACCGCCCCGTGGTATACTGAGGCCAGAAAGTATGGAAAGGAGGGTCCTGCTGTGAAAAAGCTGATCCTGACTCTGACGCTGGTCTCCCTGCTGACTGTTTCACTGGGGGGCGCGGCCTTCGCCCAGTCCCGGCAGGAGCCGCTTTCCCAGACTTCTGCTGAGACGGTCCAGGGTAGCGTCCCCGCCCAGGCGGACGCCTCTCAGGTCATGTACCCCGCCGTCCACGCCTTGGTAATGGCTATGACGGAAAATCACCTGGACTACGACCCGGAGGACCCGGAGTTCCTGTGGACCAGTCTCTACTACATGCTCAGCCTGTACGGCCAGATGGACCAGCGGGCGGAGTTCACCGATGATACCTTACTGCTCCCCGGCGAGGTCATCCAGGACTACGCCGCGGCCCTGTACCCCGATGTGTCCAGCCTCCCGGACATCCCCTCCCCCATCTCCCAGCGCATCTCCCAGGCTGGAAACGGGATCTACCGTCTGGCCCGCGGGGACGAGGGCCTCTCCCAGGTCACCGTGGAGCCCCCCATCTACCTGGCGGAGGGCACCGTGGTGATGAACGGAGCGCTGGTGGCCCTGGAGGACAACAGCGTCCTGCGGAAATTCCAGGTCACCCTGCTCCCCCGGGACTGCATGTTCGGTTTCATCATCACCGATTTGACCTTCTCTGATTGAATTTCTCCTCTTGGAAGAAAGCCTGATGGTCTTCATCGGGCTTTTTTCCTGCCTGCTTTTCCCCAAAAGTGGGAATGCTGATTTTGCACTTGTCCTTCCGGCGCGGGTGTACTATAATAAAATCCAAATCCAGGCCGGTCCCCTCCTCCCAGGGGCCGGCTGCACCGCGCCTGGACCCAGCCGTCCGGGACCGCGGCCGAGGCCGCGGCTTTGCCGGTGATATCTGAAATGCTTGAGGTGTGCCGATATGAAGCCTGACATCCACGCGTATATCCGCCCCGGCGCCCGCGCCCACCTGGTGGGGGTCGGCGGCGTGTCCATGTCCCCCCTGGCGGAGGTGCTCCACGGGGCGGGGGTGGTCATCACCGGCTCCGACATGAACGACAGCGAGACGGTGGAGCACCTGCGCTCCCTGGGCATCCCGGTGGTCATCGGCCACCGGGCGGAGAGCGTCCAGGGGGCGGGGTGCGTCATCCGCACCGCCGCCGTCCACGACGACAACCCGGAGATCGCCGCCGCCCATGCCGCCGGCATCCCCGTCTTCGAGCGGGCGGAGGCCTGGGGGGCCATCATGCGCCACTACCAGAACGCCCTGTGCGTGGCGGGCACCCACGGAAAGACCACCACCACCTCCATGTGCACTCAGATCTTCCTGGCCGCCCAGCGGGACCCCACGGTGATGATCGGGGGCGTCCTGCCCGCCCTGGGGAAAGGCCACCGGGTGGGCCGGGGGGACACCATCATCCTGGAGTCCTGCGAGTACTGCAACTCCTTCCTGTCCTTCTTCCCCACGGTGGCGGTGATCTTAAATGTGGACGCCGACCACCTGGACTTCTTCAAGGATCTGGAGGACGTGAAGCGCTCCTTCCGCCGCTTTGCCCAGCTGGTGCCCCAGGAGGGCGTGGTCATTGCCGACGGGGACGACGCCAACACCATGGACGCCCTGAAGGGGCTGGAGAAGCCCCTAAAAACCTTCGGACTGGAGGCGGGGGACATCCACGCCGCCAACCTGACCTATGAGCGGGGGGTGGGCTCCTTCGACCTGGTGTACCAGGGGGAGAACCTGGGGCGGATCGCCCTCCAGGTGCCCGGCGTCCACAACGTGCGCAACGCCCTGGCTGCCGCCGGGGCCGCCCTGGCGCTGAACGTCCCCGTCTCCGCCATCCAGGAGGGCCTCCACGCCTTCACCGGGGCGGGCCGCCGCTTCGAGCGGAAGGGGGAGTACCACGGGGCGGTGCTCTACGACGACTACGCCCACCATCCCGGGGAGCTGCGGGCCCTGCTGTCCACAGTGAAGACCCTGGGGTACGAGCGGGTGATCTGCGCCTTCCAGCCCCACACCTACTCCCGCACCAAGGAGCTCTTTGACGACTTCGTGGAGGTTTTGAAGCTGCCCGACAAGGCGCTGCTGGCGGAGATCTTCGCCGCCCGGGAGACGGACACCCTGGGGGTGTCCTCCCGACAGCTGGCGGAGCGCATCCCCGGGGCGGAGTACTGCCCCACCCTGGAGGACGTGACGGAGCGCCTGGCCCAGCTGGCCCGGCCCGGCGACCTGCTCCTCACCGTGGGGGCGGGGGACATCCACCTGGCCGGGGAGCGGCTGTTGGAGAAAAATAGAGGTGTTGAATAAGGGTCGGATCGCCTTTCCGAGCCCCTAAGAACCGGCCTTTGGGCCGGTTCTTTTTCGTTTGCCGGCTCACCCTGACAGGGGGATTGCTTCCGGGGGAAAGGTTCGGGGCCTGCGGGAGGGGCAAGCCCCTCCCCTACAGTTTTTTTAGAGATCCCAATTCGATTTTGCGTTTCTGGCGCACCGAAAGCCCTGTGCCGGCAAGGCCAAAACGGCACGGGAATCTAAAATGGACTTGGGGGGTTAAGCGCGGGATCCATCCTTTTCGTAGGGGAGGCCCTTGGGCCTCCCGCCGTCAACCAATCGGGTTCTGTTGGTTTGGAGGGCCAGGCGCAGGAGTGGAACCGCACGACCCCCAAATTTTGCAAATCCAGGGCCCGGTGGCCTGGAAGGAACCGCGGCAGGCCGCTCTCTTTGCCCGCCGGAAATATTCTGCCTTAAAATATTGTTTCGCATAAATTGTTCCCTCCGGAGCAAACTATCCGCGAAGCCCAAATTGGAGGAGGTTGAAACCGTGGTACTTGACAAGATCGCTCTGGCCCTGCTGATCATCGGCGGGCTGAACTGGGGCAGCGTGGGGCTGTTCCAGTTCGACCTGGTGGCCTTCGCCTGCGGCGGGTCGGCCAGCATGATCAGCCGGATCATTTATACCGTGGTGGGTCTGTCCGCCGTGTGGTGCATCTCCCTGCTGTTCCGGGACGGAACGGGCAAGCGGGACTGATCCGGCCCGGGCGGCGCGGCCCGCAGGCCGGCGAGACGGCTGTCTCCCTTGGGAGGCCAGCCGTCTTATTTTACATGGCACAGGGGAGGATACCCGCCATTTTTTGTGGGAACTCCCCCGATTTTACAGAATAAAATCAGATTTTACATGGATTTAACGTGCTGTGTCTTTTTGATTTTACATTGCTCCAGTACACTGGCAACCGTAATCCGAAGAAGAAACTGCATGATCACTTCAATAAAGGAGAACGATGAATATGAAAAAGTTTACCTGCCTTGGCCTGTCCATGGTCCTCGCCCTCGGCCTGCTGGCCGGCTGCGGCGGCAACGACGCCAGCACCAGCGAGCCCGCCGGCTCCACCCCCGACGCCTCCGCCCCCGCCGGCAGCTCCGCCACTGAGCTGAGCGGCTCTGTGGCCACTGACGGCTCCACCTCCATGGAGTCTGTCATCGGCGTGCTGGGCGAGCAGTTCATGGCCGACCACCCCGACGTGTCTGTTACTTATAACCCCACCGGCTCCGGCGCCGGCATCGAGGCCGTGTCCAACGGCAGCTGTGACATCGGCCTGGCCTCCCGCGCCCTGAAGGACGAGGAGAAGGAGGGCGGCCTGACCGAGACTGTGGTGGCCCTGGACGGCATCGCCGTCATCGTCAACGGCGAGAACTCCGTCACCGACCTGTCCCTGGAGCAGATCGCCTCCATCTACACCGGCGAGGTCACCGACTGGTCCGAGTTCGGCAGTGAGTCCGGCGCCATCGCCGTCATCGGCCGCGAGTCCGGCTCCGGCACCCGGGACGGCTTCGAGTCCATCACCGGCACCGAGGACGCCTGCGTGCTGGCCCAGGAGCTGAACTCCACCGGCGCCGTCATCGAGGCGGTGCGCACCACCCCCGGCGCCATCGGCTACGCCTCCCTGTCCGCCGTGGAGGGCCAGGAGGGCATCACCGTCCTGACCGTGGGCGGCGTGGCTCCCTCTGAGGAGACCGTGCTGGACGGCACCTATCAGATCCAGCGTCCCTTCGTCTTCGCCACCCGCACCGACGAGGCCCTGTCCGACGCCGCCCAGGCCTTCTTCGACTGGGCGACCTCCGAGGAGGCCAACTCCCTGATCGAGGGCGCCGGCGCTGTGCCTGTGGCCGGCACCGATGCCGCTTCCAACTGAGCGGAACAAGTTTTGACCTGACACGCGGAGCAGCCGCCGTTCCCCTGGGGCGGCGGCTGTTCCCCTGACAACGAGAAAAGATACGGAATTGAGGCGGGGGCTGTTTGGGTCCCCACAGAAGGAGAATCTTATGGAATACGAAACCGTGGGCGCCGCCGTGGACGGGTCCGCCGTGGGACAGCCCAAATACAAAGTGAGATCCAAACGCAAGCCCCTGGAGGTGGTGATGAACACCATCTTCTTCCTGTGCGGCATGGTGGCGGTGGCCTTTGTGCTGATCATCAGCGTCTACCTGGTGATCTCCGGCCTGCCCGCCATCCTGGAGATCGGCCCCATCAACTTCCTGTTCGGCACCCGGTGGTACGCCTCCACCGAGGACTTCGGCATCTTCGCCATCATCCTCACCTCCATCGCCGGGACCGCGGGGGCCATCCTCATCGGCGTGCCCATCGGCCTGCTGACCGCCATCTTCCTGGCCAAGGTGGCCCACCCCAAGCTGGCCAAGGTGGTCCACACCGCCGTGGAGCTGCTGGCCGGCATCCCCTCGGTGGTGTACGGCCTGGTGGGTATGATCCTGCTGGTCCCCGCCATCCGGGTGGCCTTCAACCTGCCCTCCGGAGCTACCCTCCTGGCCGCCATCATCGTGCTGTCCGTTATGATCCTGCCCTCCATCATCTCCGTGTCCGAGACCGCCCTGCGGGCGGTCCCCCGGGAGTATGAGGAGGCCTCCCTGGCCCTGGGGGCCACCCACATCGAGACGGTCTTCCGGGTCACCGTCCCCGCCGCCCGCAGCGGCATCGCCACCGCCATCGTTCTGGGCATCGGCCGGGCCATCGGCGAGGCCATGGCCATCATCATGGTGGCGGGCAACGTGGCCAACATGCCCGGCCTGCTCACCCCGGTGCGCTTCCTCACCACCGCCATCGCCTCGGAGATGTCCTACGCCTCCGTGGGCTCCCTCCACCGCAACGCCCTGTTCTCCATCGGCCTGGTGCTGTTCCTGTTCATCATGATGATCAACGTCTTTCTCAACGTGTTCATCAAAAACAAGAAGGAGGCCTGAGCCATGGAAGGAAAAACGCTCTCCCCCAGCCGCCGCCTCTACGACCGGGGCCTGCGGGCCCTGCTGTACCTGTGCGGCTTCCTCACCTGCGCCCTGCTGGTGCTGATCATCGGCTATATCTTCTACCGGGGCGTCCCCTACATCACCATTCCCCTGCTCACCAGCGAGTCCAGCTATATCAAGGACACCATCGGCATCCTGCCCAATATTTTGAACACCCTGTACCTGGTGCTGCTGGCCATGGTCATCGTCCTCCCCCTGGGCGTGGGGGCGGCCATCTACCTCACCGAGTACGCCTCCAACCGGAAGCTGGTCTCCATGATCGAGTTTGCCACCGAGACCCTCACCGGCATCCCCTCCATCATCTTCGGCCTGGTGGGCATGCTGTTCTTCATCCAGCTCATGGGCTGGAAGACCGGCGTGCTGGCCGGCGGCCTCACCCTGGTGGTGATGATCCTGCCCACCATCGTCCGCACCACCCAGGAGTCGCTGAAGACGGTGCCCAACTCCTACCGGGAGGGCTCCCTGGCCCTGGGGGCCGGCAAGTGGCACATGATCCGCACTGTGGTCCTCCCCAACGCCATCGACGGCATCGTCACCGGCTGTATCCTGGCCGTGGGCCGCATCGTGGGCGAGTCCGCCGCCCTGCTGTACACCGCCGGGTTCGGCCTGGTGCTCAACGACTTCTTTACCTCTCTGGAGGCCTCCTCCGCCAGTCTGACCGTGGCCCTGTACGTCTACGCCAGCGAGCGGGGCGAGACCAACGTGGCCTTCGCCATCGCCACCATTCTGATGGTGCTGACCCTGGTCATCAACCTGTCCGCCAGCCTGGTGGGCAAGAAGCTCAAGAAATAACGCGGCCCGCCCGGGCGGCCCCAGGGGTGCGCCCGGCAAGGCCTGAGAATAGGGAGAATTGCAACATGTCCACTGTGATTGAAGCCAAGAACTTAAATCTCTGGTACGGCGCCCACCACGCCCTGCTTGACGTGAATATCCAGATCCCCGAGCACGAGATCACCGCCCTCATCGGCCCCTCCGGCTGCGGCAAGTCCACCTTCCTGAAGACCCTGAACCGGATGAACGACCTGGTGGAGGGCATCCGCATCGAGGGGGAGGTCAACTACGCGGGCCAGAACATCTACGACCCCAGCGTGGACACCACCTGGCTGCGCAAGCAGATCGGCATGGTGTTCCAGAAGG